>NZ_JBJQOQ010000050.1:0-28066 GCF_046036945.1 Brevibacillus sp. B_LB10_24
CAGGAATATCCTTAGCCAAGCATTATTTGGCGAATTCCTGCATTTCGATGTGGAGAGCAAGAGGAAGTATCTACGGATTGCATAGGCAAAAAGTAGTAGATGGGCTGTTCCGCCCCCGATGTCTAAAAAGACATCGGTTGCTTACTAAGGCAACTTCATAGATACCCCGTACTTGGATATGGAGTAGATCGGGCAAATCCCTGTCTACAATCGGTACATGAAGTTGCCCATGGTAAGAAGCCCCGACTTCAACTCGCGTTAGCGAGTAAGTGAGGGAGGTTCACCGGTGGATCGATACCCGTGTGTTCATCGTTACCTTCCGCTCCACTCCATAGCTAATCATCACACCGACGAGCCCAAGGACTGCAAGAGCCGCTGCCAGCCATGGCAAGGAAGTCAGACCCGTNAGGGAGGTTCACCGGTGGATCGATACCCGTGTGTTCATCGTTACCTTCCGCTCCACTCCATAGCTAATCATCACACCGACGAGCCCAAGGACTGCAAGAGCCGCTGCCAGCCATGGCAAGGAAGTCAGACCCGTATAGGTAATGGCCAGCCCGCCGAGATAAGCTCCACCGGCATTGCCCAGGTTCGAGGCAGAGTGGCTGGAAGTAGCTGAGAGCAGCGGCGCTTCATGCGATAAATTCATGATGCGTATTTGAATGCCCGGCATGACGCCGAAAGCTGCGACACCCCAGCAGAAGACGCTGATGACGGCCAGATACGGGTTTGGGAACGTCAGGGTTAACAAGATAAGAATGACCGCCAATACCGCAAAGTTTACCATTAACGAGGGCATCAGCTTCCAGTCCGCCAGTTTGCCGCCGACGATATTTCCGATCGTAACCCCGAAGCCGAACAAGACCAGAATCCAGGTTACACTGTGTTCGGCGAAGCCGCTAATCGACATCAGCATAGGTGTAATATAGGTAAACACGGAGAAGAGGCTTCCGCAAGCGAGCGCTCCTGTCAGAAGCACGAGCAGCACTTGCGGATTGACCAAGCTGCGAAATTCCTGGGACAGACTGGAAGGCCGATCTTGCCGGATCTCAGGGATGAAGCGGACTATCCCGATCAGCGAAAGGATCCCCAGTACGGTGATCGCCCCGAACGATGCTCTCCACCCCAGCTGTTGGCCGATAAAGGTTCCGAATGGGACACCGATGATATTAGACACAGTTAGTCCGGCCAGTACCATCGATACGGCGCTCGCTCGCCTCTCCGGCCGGACGAGCCGGGCCGCGATAAGCGATCCGACACCCAGGAAGGTTCCGTGTGCAAAGGCAGTCAGAACACGTGCTGCAATCAGCAGATAGTAATTGGGTGCCACCACAGAAAATGCGTTGCCCGCAATGAAGATGCACATCAGCAGCATGAGCAGCTTTTTTTGCGGGATACGGTGGGTAAGTACGGTTAGAACAGGTGCGCCGACAGCGACACCGAGCGCGTAGCTCGTAATGAGCTGCCCAGCCTGCGGGATCGTCACGTGAAGATCGTTGGCCACATTAGGCAGCAAGCCCATAATGATAAACTCAGTCATGCCAATGGCAAAGGCTCCCACAGTGAGACATAAGAGGGAGAGCGGAAAAATCTCCTTCTTCCGTGACAGTGGTACTTGGTTTGTCGACAAATTCATCTTTTTTCTTTCTCCTATCCATACGGTATGGTGACTTTATTTTTTACGTCACGAAAAACACAGTATCGGTTTATTTCAACAGTATACAGCCTCGATTCATGTACGGGAAGGAACTGATGGGCCAGTAGTCGAATGTCAGCGTTTTTTTTCGCAATGAACACAAATCAAATGGTGATGGTGATGGGAAAGGCAGCTTCCTTTAAAATTTAAACCATACGACTTTTCCGTCATTGGCCGCAATTTAGACGAGGAATGGCTTCGGGAACAATTTGCAAGCTGTATTGCGAACGAATACGCTTGATCCAATTGTTAACGGCACCCATCAATAAAGAAAAGGAACGCTGTTTGGCGTCCCTTTCCTTTATCGTCTCAGGTATTTTTCCAGCCGGCGTATGTCATCCGGCCAGGCTGCCTCTGCGCATACCGGTTGCTCGCCAAACGGGTGAACCAGTTCAAGCCTGCGGGCGTGCAAGGCTTGCCGGGAGATGCCATTTGCCCGCCCCCCGTACAACTTGTCGCCAATCAGCGGATGGCCGAGATGGGAGAGATGCACGCGAATCTGGTGGGTTCGCCCCGTCTCCAATTGACAGGCAATATGAGTCGCCTGCTCATATCGGGATACGACGCGGTAATGCGTCACCGCGGACTCGCCCTGCGGCACTACCCTGCGCCTGCCAGGCACATGCCGGTCGCGGCCGATGGCAGCGTCGATTGTTCCCGCTTCCTTGGCCACGATACCGTGAACAAAGGCGTGATAATGCCGTTTTACCTCACGGCGGCGCAGCCTTTCGTCCAGCAGGGCGGCAGCCAGGGCATGCTTGGCATACAGGACAGCGCCAGAAGTATCCTGGTCCAATCGATGGACATGTCGTACCTTGGCCTGCAAGCCGAGCTTGGCAAAATGGCCGGCGACCAGGTGATCCAACGTCCGCTCATGCTGTACCTCCGTCGGGTGAAGCAGCATCCCGGCAGGTTTGTTTGCGATGAGCAGATGGTCATCCTCGTACAGGACGTCGACCGGTTCAGCGACTGGATCAACGCCGAACGGCTCCGGCACACATACCCGCATGCGCAGCTCCTGTCCTGCTTCGGCTTGCTGCAGCTGCGTAACGGGACGCCCGTCTGCCATGATCTCCTTATGCTGAAACAGCAGGTGGGCAAGCTTGCGCGGGAAGCCCCAGACGTCGCGAAGCAATGGCCCGAACGGCACGCCTTCCTCACCTTCAGTCAGGGTACCGACGAGCCATTCCCCGTCTTTCTTCATCTTAATCATGCTTGTTTAAGGGTTTCGCTTACCTGTACGGTACGGTCGAGAAATTGCTCGATTTCCTCGCGGCTTTTGCCCAGCTTGCTGACGAAGCGGACCAGTTCCTTGCCCTGTTGAAACGCGATGAAGCTGGGGATACCAAGGACCATCAGCTGTTCGGACAGCTCCGGAAACTTGTCGCGGTTGATAGCGACCATGTCCAGCTTTTCTTTGTAAGCCTCCTCTACTTCGGGCATGAAAGGATCGATTCGGTGGCAGTCCGGGCACCAATCTGTATAAAACTTCACCACAACAGGTTTCGATGAAGCAATCGCTTGATCAAATTCCGCTTGCGTGTGTATTTCTTTCATCGGAAAATCATCTCCTTGATTCTTTTCTGCGTTTAGTGTAGCACATCCGACAGCGCTTGTCGCGAATGAGAGACACTTCACTTCTCCGGCCAGACCTTGTGTACCTGCTCGATAAACGCCCGGGCTGGCTGTGACAGATGACGGTCCTTTCGGTAGGCGATGATCAGCGTGCGGGTCGGACGGGTGCGCAGGCGAACGTAACGCGGCGGCTGTGTCGACCAGACGGAACGGGTGATCATCTCCGGCGCGAAGGAAACCCCCATCCCGGCGGCGACAAGCGACTGCACCGTTTGGATGTTGCTGCTCTCAAACACGACATTGGGCCAAAATCCTGCCTCTTCGCAAATGTTCAGGCAGATCTGGCGAAATCCCTGCCCTTGCTTTAAGAGAATGAACGGCTCGCGGGCAAGCTCCGCCGCATCCAACTCCTCCCGCTGGGCCCATTGATGCTGCGGCGGCAGGGCCAGGTAGATTTCCTCGCGGATCGCCTTTTCGATCTCCAGGCTTTGATTTTCGATCGGCAAAGTCAGCAGGCAGAAATCCAGCTGGCCGCTGACTAACAAGTGTTCCAGCTTGCTCGACGTCTCCTCGATCAGCTGCAGCTCCACCCCAGGGTACTGGCTGGAAAACGCCGAGATCACCGGCGGCAGGACGTACACCCCGGTAATCGGCAAGCTGCCGATCAACAGCTTTCCGGACTGCCCGCTGGCAAACGCCCGCATCTCCCGCTCCAAACCGTCTGCTTGATCCAGGATCATGCGGGCTGCCTTGACAAATCGCTCCCCGGCGTCCGTCAGTTCTACCTGCTGCGGAAAACGATGGAATAGCAGAACTCCCCAGTCCTTTTCCAGCTTGGCAATTTGTTGGCTGAGCGACGGCTGGGCCAGGTGCAGCCGGGCAGCCGCCCGGGAAAAGCTGCGCTCGTCGGCGACGGCGAGTACGTAGCGAATTTGTCTCAGTTCCATAATCCATCTCCCCTATAATTGAAACCTATCGCTTTTATAATTATTATATCTTTGACCTATGAAAACAAACATGATAAAAATATAGAAAGAAAATACGAACAAGTTTCTATTGGATTGAAATTTGCAAGGAGGAACACGAATATGAAACCACGCACCCTGTTTGAAAAAATCTGGGATCAGCACGTGATTCACGAAGAGTCCGGCAAGCCAAGTCTGCTGTACATCGATTTGCATCTCGTCCACGAGGTTACCTCACCGCAGGCTTTTGAAGGACTCCGTCTGGCCAATCGGAAGGTTCGCCGTCCAGATCTGACCTTCGCGACGATGGACCACAACGTTCCGACGACCGATCGGTTCAACGTGAAAGACCCGATCTCCCGCCAGCAGATGGAGACCCTCACGGCAAACTGTGCCGAATTCGGTATCCCGCTGGCTGACCTGAACAGCCCGGATCAGGGGATCGTCCACGTAATCGGACCGGAGCTCGGTCTTACCACTCCCGGCAAAACCATTGTGTGCGGCGACAGCCATACTTCCACTCATGGCGCGTTTGGCGCGTTGGCATTTGGCATCGGCACCAGCGAAGTGGAGCACGTGCTGGCCACTCAGTGTCTGCAGCAGAACAAACCGAAAACGCTGGAAGTCCACGTCAAAGGAGATCTGCTGCCGGGCGTCTCTGCAAAAGATTTGATTTTGGCAATCATCGCTAAATTCGGAACCGATTTTGCTACCGGTTATGTCATCGAATACACCGGCGATGCCATTCGCAAGCTGACGATGGAAGAGCGCATGACCGTCTGCAACATGTCCATTGAAGCTGGAGCCCGGGCAGGTCTGATCGCTCCGGATGAAACCACCTTTGCCTATCTGAAAGGTCGCCGTCACGCTCCGCAGGGCGAGGATTTCCTCGCTGCCGTAGAGGGCTGGAAGCAGCTCTGTACCGATCCGGGAGCTTCTTACGACCATCGGGTAGAAATCGATACCAATGAAATCGCCCCGCAAGTTACCTGGGGTACGAGCCCAGGCATGGGTACTTCGATCACAGATGTCGTGCCCGATCCAGAACAATTTGCGACAGCCAATGAACGAAAGGCAGCTAAAGACGCCCTCGCCTACATGGGCCTGACACCTGGCACGCCGATGAACCAGATTAAAATCGACCGCGTCTTTATCGGCTCCTGTACAAACGGCCGGATTGAAGACCTGCGCAGCGCAGCGGCAGTAGCAAAAGGCCGCCGCGTCTCCGAGAACGTACATGCTATGGTCGTACCCGGTTCGCAAGCCGTCAAGGAACAGGCGGAAAAAGAAGGACTTCATCAGATCTTCATCGAAGCGGGCTTTGAGTGGCGCGAATCCGGATGCTCCATGTGTCTGGCGATGAATCCTGACATCCTGTCACCGGGCGAACGCTGTGCGTCCACATCCAATCGCAACTTTGAAGGTCGTCAGGGACGCGACGGCCGGACTCACCTGGTCAGTCCGGAAATGGCTGCCGCAGCCGCTATCGCCGGCCATTTCGTCGACGTGCGCGAATGGTTGAAAGAAACCGCGACTGTATAAACAGAATTTACGAGGAGGCATAAATATGGAACCATTTGTCATTCATACCGGGATCGCAGCCCCGCTCGACCGGGTTAACGTAGACACCGATGCGATCATTCCCAAACAATTTCTCAAACGGATCGAACGGACAGGATTTGGCCAGTTCTTGTTTTACGAATGGCGCTTTACCCCAGAGGGCCAGCCGATCGATTCTTTCGTCCTGAACCTGCCCCGCTACGCCGGGTCAACCGTTCTCTTGGCCCGCAATAACTTCGGCTGCGGCTCTTCCCGCGAACACGCTCCCTGGGCATTGCTTGACTACGGGTTCCGGGCGATCATCGCGCCTTCGTTTGCCGACATCTTTTACAATAACTGCTTCAAAAACGGCATCCTGCCGATCAAACTGTCGGAGGAGCAAGTAGAAGAGCTGTTCAAACGGGCGGGCCAGTACGACAACTACCAGCTGACGATCGACCTTGAGAAGCAGCAGGTTGTCGATCAATACGGCTTATCCTACCCGTTCGAAGTAGATTCCTATCGCCGCTACTGCCTGTTAAACGGCCTCGACGATATCGGCCTGACGCTGCAGCACGAGGACAAAATCACCGCCTATGAAGCCAAACGGCAGCTTGCCTAGCGTTTCCGGCAAAAAAAGATAGAGGACAGACACATCTGCTCCTCTATCTTTTTTTTGCTTCTCTTGATGACGAAGTGCCTCAGCCCTACCAGCATACTGGCCTATCGGCAAAACATCAATCACCCTACAATCAAATACCCCGGATGCGAACCGGGGCAGCTTGTTTTTACCTATGCGGTTTCCGTATCGCTTGCCCGCTCCAATCCAAAGGCGGCGATGGCCTGTTCCCGCAGTCTGAACTTCTGGATTTTGCCGGATGCGGTCATCGGGTAATCGGTGACAAACTGGATGTAGTGGGGAATTTTGTACCGGGCGATTTTCCCCTCGCAATACGCTTTTACCTCTTCTTCCGTCAGTACCTCCCCGGCCTTTACCTTGATGCAGGCCAGCACTTGTTCCCCGAACTTTTCATCGGGAACGCCCACTACCTGTACATCGAGGATTTTGGGATGGGAGTAGAGAAACTCTTCTATCTCTCTCGGGTAGATGTTCTCTCCGCCGCGAATGATCATGTCCTTCAGTCGGCCGGTAATGCGGAAATATCCTTCTTCGTCGACCGTTGCCAAGTCACCGGTATGCAGCCAGCCGTCCGCGTCGATCGCCTGATCGGTTTCTTCGGGCATGTTGTAATACCCCTTCATCACCAGGTAACCGCGTGTGCAGAGTTCTCCCTGCTGCCCGCAAGGAAGCGTTACTCCGGTCGCCGGGTCGACCACTTTCACTTCCACTCCGTCATGGGCCCGGCCAACGGTCGAGACACGCCGTTCAATGCTGTCGTCCGGCCGGGTCTGGGTGATCACAGGGGACGCTTCGGTCTGTCCGTATGCGATCGTGATTTCGCGAATGCCCATCGTGTCTACGACCTTCTTCATCACCTCGATCGGACAGGGCGAGCCCGCCATGATCCCCGTTCGCAGCGTAGAGAGGTCGAAGGAAGCAAAATCGGGATGGTTCAGCTCCGCGATGAACATCGTAGGGACACCGTATAATGCCGTACATTTCTCGCTTTCCACGGCGGACAGCACGACACCGGGATCGAAGCTGATGACCGGCACCATGGTAGCGCCTGTCGCCACGCATCCCATCGTCCCCATCACACACCCGAAGCAGTGGAAAAACGGGACGGGAAGACATAGGCGGTCTGCGGGACCCAGGTTCTGGCAGCCAGCTACCATGATCGCATTGTTGACGATGTTGTTGTGTGAGAGCATTACGCCCTTGGGAAAGCCGGTCGTACCAGATGTGTACTGCATGTTGATCACATCGTCCGGATGCAGCGACCGCTGTCTGTCGATCCGCTCCTCTTCGCTTACAGCCAGTCCGCTCTCCAAAAGGTCACTCCACAGGAACATGCCGGGCTGCCTCTCCGTGCCGATGTAAATGACGTTCTTCAAGTGAGGTAGACGGGCTGAACGAAGCTGTCCCGGTTCACAATCATTAAGCTCCGGGCAGATTTCCCGAATCATTTCCAGGTAGCTTGCCCCGCGAAATCCTTCGATCAAGAGCAAGGTTGTCGATTCTGATTGGCGAAGCAAGTACTCCAGCTCGTGAACCCGGTAGCTGGTATTCACGGTTACCAATACCCCACCCATTTTAGCCGTAGCAAATTGGGCCGTCACCCATTCCGGCACATTGGTCGCCCAGATCGCAATGTTCTCCCCCGCCTGAATCCCAAGGGAGATGAAACCTCTGGCAACCTGATTGCACAACTGCTGAAATTCCGAATAGGTGTACCGCAGATTCCGTTCCACGTAGACAACGGCCTCTTTCTCCGGGTAACGCTCCGCCGTTTCATCGAGCAAGTCGCCGATCGTAATGGATCGCAATGTGTTCAAACCCGTTCAACCCCTTTACACCATTTTTCCAGATTACTCAGACTATTTTTCGGCGAAAGCCGAAGAAAATCCTGCTGCCAGACATGAAAGAAAACGGGCTCCGCCAAAATTCATGGCAGAGCCTTTGTTGCCGTTACGACGGCGATATGCCCTATTCGATATTGATGATCTTTTCGGCGGCCACCCTGTACGGCAAGTGGTTGCTGTAGGCAAGCTCAACACGCAGCACATGCTCGCCTTTTGGCAGCTTTTTCAACTTGAAATCGGGCGAATGCAGCATTTTCAACAATTGGCCGTCCAGGTATACATGCGCGTGCCCCTGTCCGTGAACAGGATTCCCCTCATCCTCGGTAAATGCGAAGTGATCGGTAAGCATTTTGACTTCAGCTTCTGTCCCTGCTACATTCACGTCCAGCGTGATGGTCGGTTTCGGTCCGGTCTCTTCCGGCATCATATTGGCCGAGGCAGGGATGCTGTCCTCCTCTTTGCTGTACGAACTGGATACGTCCAAGGGATCGCGCAGGAGCAGTACGAGGGCCGCGATCAACACGAACAGGAACACGGATACCCCAATAATCAAGCTGCGAAGTTTAATTATGAATACCTTCATCAATCGACTCTCCCTTTCTTGCCTATTTGTACATGCATACGCAATAGTCAGGAGAGATAGAATAACTGTCTACAAAAAAACAAGAGGACCGCGCAGGTCCTCTTGCCGCATGCTTAGCGATAATTGATAAACTGCACCTCGATCGGCAAATCCGCCTGGTTGATGGCGGCAATCACCTTTTGCAAATCGTCCTTGCTCTTTCCCGTAACGCGAATCTGGTCATCCTGGATTTGGCTTTTGACTTTCAAGCCGGCCTCCTTGATGATCGTGTTGATTTTCTTGGCGTTTTCCTTGTCGATCCCCTGCACCAGCTTGGCCCGTTGTCTCACGGTGCCGCCGGCTGCGGGCTCCAGCTTGGAGTACTCCAGATTTTTCACCGAGACGCCGCGCTTGATCAGCTTGCCGAGCAGGACGTCCTTTACTTGGCCCAGCTTATACTCGTCATCGGATACGAGGACGATTTCTTCCTTCTCTAGCGAAATACTGCTTTTGCTGCCTTTAAAGTCGAAGCGGTTCTCTATCTCCTTCATTGCGATGTGAATGGCGTTGGTCACTTCTGACAGGTCTACCTGTGAAACGATGTCAAACGAACTTTCTTTACTCATCCCGAGTCTCCCTTTCATATGAGGCTGCTGTATGATACTGCCATTTTACCACAGATTGGACGGGAGCGTGCAGGGCTATTCTACACTTCCGGCATGGGAATACTGGTTTGCTCCCCTGCGGGAAGCTTCTCGCCGCGCTTGGATTCCTTGTTGGCAAGCCGCTTTTCCCTGCGACCCTGGCGCCAGGAATCGAAACCCTCAAACAGCGAGTAAAGGACCGGCACCAGCACAAGTGTGACCAGTGTATGGAAGATTAATCCAGCGATCACCGCTGTCGCCAGCGGCGCTTCAAAATCAGAGCCTTCGGCAAACGCCAAGCCCATCGGCAGCATGCCGAGAATCGCAGTCAACTTGGTCATCAGCACCGGACGGATCCGCTCGCAGGTGCCCTGATAGATCGCTTCCTGCAGGTCGAGTCCGCGCGACCTCAAAAGATTAATCCGGTCAATCAAGAGGATCGCATTGGAGACGACAATCCCGATCAGCATGACCAGCCCGATGAGGGCCATCTCGCCAAATGTGCGCTGCGTGACCGCGAAGGCGACCACCACCCCGACGATGGCCATCGGCACCGTCAGCAGGATGATGAACGGATGCCGCAGGCGGCCAAATTGCGCCACCATGATGATGTAGATCAGGGCCAGGGAACCGAGGAAGACGAACAAGCCGCTGCTCGTGTTTTCGTTTTGCGCCTTCAAATCGCCGGCTGCCTCCACCTTGTATCCAGCAGGGAGCGGAAGCTGCTTCAGCTTTTCTGCGATCTGCTTGTTGACCGATCCCAGGTCGCTCCCGATCAGTTCGGCCAAGACCGTCACGACTCGCTCTCCTTCCACGCGCCTGATGGTAACAGGCGACTTGGAGTACTTCCAATCCGCAAGAGCCAACAGAGGAACTTCGGCTCCTGTCTTGGTTTTGATCGAAATATCCCGCAGCTGGTCGGGATGCTGCATCCAGCTCTGCGGGTACCGGGCCACGATATCAAGGTCGACGCCGTCCTGGGTGATCGTACCCGCGGTCTGCTCCCCGATGATGCCGCCAAGCTGGCTGACCAGCATCACGGCGTCCACTTCCAGCCGTTCCATGACATCCGTCTTGGGAATCAGGGAGATTTTCTCCGAGCCCTCGCTGAAATCGTCGCGGACGTTCTGCACGCCGGGTATCGTCAGCAGCATATCCTGTACCTTGGCAGCCGACTGCCGAAGCTGCTCCAGCTCTTTTCCCTTCACCTGCAGTTGAATAGGCGGGGCCGATCCTCCGCCGCCGATGCTGATCTCGACTCGCTCTACACCTTTGATCCCCTGCAAATGTCGATTGACGTCCTCCGTCATCTGCTCCAGGCTGCGAGAGCGCTCCGACTTGCCGACCAATTTGATGAAAAACTGAGCCTTTTCCTTGTCCGCATCGAGAAAAAGCTCTTTGATCTCGGGAATGGTCTGCAGCTCGGCCTGAGCCGCCAGGGCCGTCTGCTGCCTGTCTGCAAATGACGTCCCCTTTGGCATGATCAGCGAAGCCGCCATAAAGTTCTCGTTAACGGTCAGGCCAGAACCGGAGCGAATCAAGCCCGCAAGCGGGATCACGCTGAAGAAGAGCAGTGCCGCCAGCATGACTGTCTTGATCCGGTGGGACAGCGCCACCTTCAGGAGCCGGGAGAAGAAACGGACGATCAAGGTGCGCTGACTGCCGCCCGCCCCCTCCAGAGAGACTTGTTTATCCCGTTTCAGGAAACTGTCTGACAGGATCGGCACGAAGAAAAACGCCGCGATCGTAGAAGAGACAATCGCTGCCGTCACGGTGAAAGCAATCGTCGCCAGGATCGGCTTGAGAAACGGGCTGAAATCGGCCAGCACGAGCGGCAAAAAGACGACGATGATCGTAATCTGGGAGGAAAATACCGGGGTGATGACCTCTCGCGTTCCCAGGACGATTGCCCTTGTCAAAGGTTCCCCCTTTTCGCGGAAATGGTAGATGCTCTCCAGCACGACGATGGCAGCGTCGACGATCAGGCCGACAGAAAGGCTGAGCGACAGCAGGGTAACCATGTCGATGTTGTAGCCGCCCACCTTTAAGGCGACAAAGGTCATCAGGACGGAAAGCGGCAGCGTGGCGGCGATCACCAGCGTCACCCGCCAATTTTTTAAGAAGAAAAACAGGATGATGATCGCCAGCGCACCGCCAATCATCACGTCGCGGCTCAAGTTGCTGACGGAATCCTTGATGTAGGAGGCGCCCTCTTCGATCGGGGTGATTTGATACAGTCCGCCCGCGTCGCGGTTTACCTGCTGAATTACCCGGGTTACCGCTTCATGCGTCTTGATGATATCCGCATCCTCGCTGCGGTAGATGACCATGCCGATATACGGCTTTCCCTGGTAGAGGTTCATCCCGTCGTCATTGACGCCGCGCATATCCCTCACACTCGCAAGCTGCTCCAGCAGGACGACGCCATGCTCGGTCTTGATCGGCGATTCAGCGATTTCCTCAATCGTCTTAAATCTGCTGTCAACCTCTATCACTGTATTGTAACCGGGATTCTCCAAGGTTCCGACCGCCTGCCGCCAATTGGCCGACTGCAGCTGGGCCAAGACTTCCTGCGGCGTGATGCCGTAGGCGATGAGCACCTCCGGCAAAAAGGTGAGCTGAATCTTGTTGTCGACTCCGCCGCCGTACATCTCTACTTTGCTTACGCCTGGGATCTCTTCCAACTGCTCCTTGATCGTCGTCTGTCCGAGGTTCAACAGCGTCCGGGCATCCGCGCCAGACAGGGCAACATTCATTAAAAAGCTGCTGCCGCCCATCTCATCCTGACTGATCTCGACATCCTTGACCTCTTTGGGGAACCCGTTGCGCAAGCGGTTTACGATGCTCTGCACCTCTTGCTTGACCGATTCGCCCTTGCCTTCGTCGGTCGTAATTGAGATGAAAGTGCGGCCGGTTCTCGAGGTCGAGGCAATCTCTTTTACGTGGGGGATGCCCTTCAGTTCCTTTTCCACTTTCTTGGTGATCTTTTCTTCCATTTCCTCAGCGGGCAGCGATCCGCCGGAGATAGAGACATTGACGACCGGTGTATCGATTTTCGGTACCAGTTCTACCTTAAAGCTGACCAGAGAGGCAATCCCGGCAAAAGCGATCAGGAATGTGAGCAGGTAGATAATCAGTTTTCGCTTCAGAAAAAAGGTGATCAGTTTTTCCATGACTACTCTCCTTTTGCGACCACTCGTTCGCCTTCAACAAAGTACGTGATGCCGTTCGTAATCAACTGATCCCCCGGCTGGATCCCGTCCAGAATTTCCATTTTGTCGCCGAGCAGCTGCCCTGTATGTACGGTGCGCCGCTTGATCACGCCGTCCTCCACAGCCAGGACATAGCGCTCCGACTCATGGAGGCCAACGCTTGACAGCGGCACAACCAGTCCCTTGATAGAACGGGGAAACTCTACATTGGCCACCATGCCGCCCCGCCACTCGCCGCTGTCATTTGGTGCAATGATCTCAATTCGGAACTTTCCGGTTTTTTCGTCGATGACCGGCGAGACGTATGTGACGGTCCCTGTTGATTTCTGGCCGCTTTCACCTGTAATCGAGACGCTTTTTCCCTCTTGGAACTGGGAGACGACATCGCCAGTTACTTTCAGCGTCACCTTTACCTTCGTCAGGTCAACCAAATGGATCAAGGCTTGGCCGGGACCGGTCAACTCACCCGCCTGTTGGGTCACTTCCACGACACTTCCGGCAAAAGGAGCGATGATCTTGGCATCCTGCAGCGTCTTTCTCGCCTGAGCGGCTTCACTGGCCGCCCGCTGAACGCTGGCATTCGCGCTGGCAATATCTGCTGCTTCGGCTCCTTTTAGCATTTTGTCCAGGGAGATTTGTTCATTCTTCACACTGATCTGTGCCTGTTGTTTCGCCCTCCTGGCATCGTCCAGCTCGCTTTGCGAGATGGCTCCCCCGGCGAACAGCTTTTCCTTCTGATCCAGCTCTTCTGCAGCTTTATCCCATTTTTGGATTGCGCTTTCGATGGACAACCTCTGCTGAGCGATTGCTTCTTCCGAGGCTCCCTTCATCGTCTGCGATTTGCGTGCAGATGCTTCTTGCACCTGTCCATCTGCTGCGGCCGCCGCTTGCTGGAATGAACCGGCATCAAGCGATGCAAGCAGCTGTCCCTCGCTTACGCGGGAGCCCTTTTCGACGTTCACCGCCGCTATTTTCCCGCTGACGCCAAACGACAGGACAGCCTCCCGATTGGCCTCGGCGATACCGGCGGCCAAAAGCGGGATCGGTCCTGTCTCTCGGGTTACCGTAAACACATTTACGATTTTTTGCGTTTTTTCTTCCGTGCCGGCATCCGCTCCCTGCTTTTCCGAGCAGCCGGTGGCAACAGCCAGCACAATCGCCGTTGCCAGAATCATCCCTTTTTTCACACTAACTCCTCCACATCTTGACCATATATTCCGTTCTCTATTTTGGCTTTTTTTTCCGGTCGGTTAAAACAGTCAAGCGATTGATCTCGTCTCCGACTTAAGGCGGAAATAGGATCACTTCGGGCGTTACTCCAGTGACCAGTCCGGCTTTGGCTCCTTCATGCTGACGATCAGCCCGAGTGCCAGCATGTTCGTGACCAGCGAACTGCCGCCGTAGCTGACAAACGGCAGCGGCAATCCCGTGATCGGGGACAGACCGATATTCATGCCGATATTGACAAAGATCTGGAAGGCCCACATCGTCACCATGCCGCTGATAAAAAAAGCGGCAAACGGATCAGGCGTCGCCATCGCCCATTGAACCAGCCGGTAAAACAGCAGCAGGTATAACAACAGCAGCACGCTGGCACCGATAAATCCCCATTGTTGGGCGATTACGGCAAAAATAAAATCCGTATGCTGTTCAGGCAGACGTCCCCCTGCCATCGGCAGCAGCCGGAGGAGATTGGTCCCGCTCAATTGACCGCTGCCCACTACTTTTCTCGCTTTGATATACTGATATCCGCTGCCCAGCGGATCCGCTTCCGGGTGCAAAAACGAGGTGAGCCGCTCGAATTGATGAGGCCGGACCACCTCGTAAAAGATGCGGGGCGAAATGCTGTGCAGCGAGTACAGTCCGATCACCAGCAGCATGCAGCACAGCAGCGCTCCGGCGTGCATCCACCGGGACAGCTTGGTCAGCACAAAAAAGCATCCCAGCATCGACAGGTAGACCAGCGCCATCCCCAAATCGGGTTGAAGCAACAGGGTGGCCATCGGAATCATCAAGACCAGCAAGACCTGAAGCAGCGGCCAAGAGCGGTGAAACACCCCTTGCTGTTGTTCATACAACCGGGCCAAAAGGAAGAGAGTCGTGATGCGGGCCAGTTCAGAAGGCTGTACGCTGACAAAGCCGAGGTTGATCCAACTGAGTGCACCGTTTACTTTTTTTCCCAGAAGAAAGACACTGAGCAAAAAAGCGATGCCCATTACGTAAAGCCAGATGGAATACCGCGACAACCGGTGGTAGTCACAGTTGCGCAAGAACAGCAGCAGCCCGCCTCCCAAGCACGCCCAAATCAGCTGTTTGACGACGTACTTCTGGCCTGTGTACTCCCGCGTCGCCGTGTAAATGGCGATCAGGCTTACAGTCAAAAGGCACAGCAGAGCAATATAGACGAAGGCTTCCCGCTTTTTGGCGTCCGGCAAGGCAAACTCCTCCTGGTTTTCCCATATTCCCAGGTAGTTTGCCCCAATCCTGCCTGATTTTTCACCGCCTCAAGAGAAGGTTTTTACTTTGCACTGAAATGCACATCGCCCATTTTTGTCTGTAAGGACACGACTGGTCCCCCGGTTCCGATCGCTCCGGTCACCTCGTTGTCCGATACCTTTTGAAAGAGCATGCCCGAAGCATTTGCTGCAGCATCTCCCACGAACGTTTTGAGGTGAACCTGTGCCGACGATAGGGCATTCACGCTTGACAATACGATATCCCCTGCAGATGACTCGACTTGAATGTCTTTCGTGATCTCGTCCATCACGATGGCGACGTCCCCCGCGTTATTTTTGACGGACAGCCCCGCGGCTATCTTTTGAGCAGACAGATCGCCCGCCTTCTGTACGACATCCAGCGCGTCACCAGAAAAACCGTTGATGTCGATGTCTCCGGCGAGTGAGGAAACCGCTGCCTGTCTTGCCTTGACTTCCTTGAGGGTAATATCTCCCGCTTTCGAATCGATTTTGACCTCTTCAAACGTTTTTTCTGGAAGCCTAATCTCCATTTTTACTCCTGGCGAGAACCCGATTTTCAAAGTATCCTGCAGCGTCTTTGCCGTCACCCGGTATACTCCATCCGCTGCTTCGGCTGCTAACTGATACTGCTCTTTGCGTTTCTCGTCTCCGAACAGTTTCACTTCAATCCGATCGGTGGCACCCGGCAAGATCGCGATGTCGGCAGCGTCCGAAATCACTTCCATCCGCTGTATCACGGCGGCGTCCTGATTAGCCTCAACCAACAACTGACGCTCAAGCGAATGCATCGCCGGAAAGCCCTCAGTCAAAAAAGCCGCGACGCTTCCCAACACCCCGATCGCCAAACCGATCAGCGCCACGGTGGTCACTTTTTTCAACAATTGATCCATTTTACTTCCCCCTGATTATGCGTACGTTCAACTGCAGGTATTTGAGAAACAAGCGATAGAGCCGCTTCGTCAGGCAGATCATCCCGACGCCCAGCAAAAGCCCCAGACTGCAGGTCGTCATCACCCAAAAAATCGGCCCGATCCCTGCACGCAACCCGTTGTACATGTATTCGCCGACGAGAGCAAGCGGAGAGATGATCAGCGCCAGTGCCGCGGCATACAGCGCGACCAGGACTCCCATGGCAGCCAACAGCGGCCCTGCTACGATCAGAAGGTTGAAGAATCCCATCCCGATCGTGGCAAGTGTCGCTCTTACGACATTGACCGTCGAGATATGCTCCTTTGCCTTGCCGATGTAGTGGTTTGCGATCAATTCCTTTGCGATCGCTTTTGGTTGCCCCAGCGCCTCGCATACCTCCTCCTCGCTTTTTCCGCTT
Organism: Brevibacillus sp. B_LB10_24; assembly: GCF_046036945.1. Classification (NCBI taxonomy): domain Bacteria; kingdom Bacillati; phylum Bacillota; class Bacilli; order Caryophanales; family Paenibacillaceae; genus Brevibacillus; species Brevibacillus sp. B_LB10_24. Next base: position 16,482 of record NZ_JBJQOQ010000050.1, read on the forward strand.
TCCATCGCAATCGTAAAGTGTTCCTCGTAGTCGTATAAAATATCGCGCCGCTCCACTTCCGGAAGAACCTTGAGCAAAACTTCCAATGTTCCTATATATTCAGCCCTCTTCACTGCCGATACCCTCCTCGATTAATTGGTCTACTCCCCGGGAAAATGCCCTCCACTCCGCTACCAGCTCGGACACATACTCTCTTCCCCGCTCCGTGAGCTGGTAGTACTTGCGCGGCGGCCCTTCGCTTGACTCCACCAGGTAAGTAGAAAAGTACCCCTCCTGGGTTAAGCGGCGAAGCAGCGGGTAGACGCTCCCCTCAGCGATCTCGAACTTCTCCGAGATGCTGTTGACCAATTCGTAGCCATACCTGTCTTTTCGTACCGTCAGGGCGAGCACACACAGTTCCAGCACCCCTTTTTTAAACTGGACATTCAAGCGCCCATCACCTCTATAGTTAAGTGTTGTTATTAAGTACTGTTCATTACGAGGTACTGTGCAATGACATATTCTTGCAGCAAGAAAATCATATCATTCGGTACTGTATATTGCAAGGTACTAAACAAAGTTTTTTATTTGTGTCGTAAAATTGGTTTGAAACCGTACCCTACTGAAGGCATTCGTTGCAAGTAAAAACGGCGTCGGGCGGATGATCCTCCCAACGCCGCACTATCGGCAAATATATTCCCTGCACCGAAACCTTACGCCCCGGCCAACTCCTCCATCTGCTCCAGCAGCTCCTTAAACACTGCCAGCGCCTCGCTGATCGGCTCGGAGGAGGCCATGTCTACCCCCGCCCGTTTCAGCAGCTCCAGCGGGTAGTCGGAACCGCCGCTCTTGAGGAACCCAAGGTAGCGTTCAACCGCGGGCTGTCCCTCCTCGAGAATCTGCCTGGACAGCGACGTCGCGGCAGAGAATCCCGTAGCGTACTTGTACACGTAAAAGTTGTTGTAAAAATGGGGAATCCTTGCCCATTCCAAATCGATCTGCTCATCGACAACCATGTCCGGGCCGTAGTACTCCACATTGAGCTGACGGTACAGCTGGTTCAGCGAGTCGGCTGTCAACGCTTCGCCTGCTTCCACTTTGGCGTGAATCGCCTTTTCAAACTCGGCGAACATCGTCTGGCGGTAAAGCGTGCCGCGGAATTGCTCCATATAGTAGTTGATCAGGTACATCCGCGTCGTCTTATCGCTCGTCGTCTCAAGCAGGTGGTGCATCAGCAGCGCTTCATTGCATGTCGAAGCCACTTCAGCGACGAAAATGCGGTAGTCGGCATACGTATAGGGCTGGTTGGTATTGGAAAAGTAGCTGTGCAGAGCGTGGCCCATTTCGTGTGCCAGGGTAAACATGTTGTTGAGGTTGTCCTGATAATTCATCAAGACGTACGGATGGGCCGTATACGTGCCCCAGGAGTAAGCGCCGCTGGTTTTTCCCTGATTTTCATAGACGTCGATCCAGCCTGAGTGAAAGCCTTTTTTCAGCACCTGCAGGTACTCGTCGCCAAGCGGATGGAGGGACTCGGTAACGGTATCCACTGCTTGCTCATAGGGGATCTCCATCTCCACCTCGTGGACGATCGGCACGTATAAATCGTACATATGTAATTCATCGACACCGAGCAATTTTTTGCGCAGGGCAACATAGCGATGCATCAACGGGAGGTGTTCCCGTACGGTCGCGATCAGGTTGTCGTAGACGGAGATATCGATGTTGTCGGAAAACAGCGCGGCCTGCAGGGCAGAGTCAAACTTGTGGGACCGGGCGTAGAAGACGTCCCGCTTCACCGCAGACGTCAAAGTGGCGGCAATCGTGTTGCGATGCTGTCCATACGTCGCGTACAGCGCGTTAAACGCATCCTGACGAACACGGCGGTCCCTGCTTTCCATAAACTGGATAAACCTTCCTTTTGTCAACTCCACTTCTTCCCCGTGCTCATCTTTGATCATCGGGAATTTGATATCGGCGTTGTTCAGCATGTTGAAGATCGTGGAAGGAGCGTTCGCCAGTTCACTCGCTTCCGCCAGCAACGCCTCCTCGGCAGCGGACAGGGTATGAGGTTTGTAGCGCGTGATCTCTTCCAAGAGAAGACGGTAGTGCTCAAGTCCAGGCTCACTCTCGATCATCTGGGAGAGCCGGTCATCGGGGATGGCCAGAATCTCCGGCTGGATGAATGCCAACGCTCCGTATACCTGGGTGCTCAGCCCGGTCGCCAGGTCTGTCAGCGCTTGATAGGTCGCATTGGCATTATCTTCGTCACGCCGCATGCGAGCGTATACGTAAACCTGGTCCATCGTTTTGGTCAACTCGTCCTGCAGCGTGAGCGCCTCCAATAATTGCTTGCCGGACTCGGCCAAGGTTCCCTCTTTTTGCTTCATCTGTCCGATCAGTTCTTTTACTTTTGCTGTATCCTTTTCCCAATCCGCGTCAGACGCGTACATGTCTTCCAGTTTCCACTTGTATTCGGCAGGAATTTCGCTCCGTTTCGGGAGCGCCTTGCTCTTGTTCATCTCGTTCACTCCTTCGGTTTACGATAAAATCACAGCAACAAAACAGCCATACACCCATTATCGGATAGGAGCCGCCCGTTCTATTCGCGCTTAGCGGCGCAGGCTCTTTTTAAACGTAAACCATTATCTTCCTGCCGTCAATGCCTGCCAGTTCGCTTCCCGCATGAACCGCCATTTTGGCGGCGGGAGTGGTTCGCCTGCCAGGACAGTGCGAGCCCGCCGCCGATCCAAGCCCTCCTGGAAACACCTGCCGCTCAATCATTTTGCTTCATGTCGATATGCTTCCCACTCTTTTTTCAAGGACAGGACAGCGTGGTACAGTTGAGTCCGCTCTTTGGAAGCCTCCTCTTCAAACCGCTTTTGGCGCTGCTCCCACCGGCCGATTTCCTTTTGCAGCTGGTCGAGCTCCTCTTCCAGCTGTTCGACCCTCTCCTGCAGTTCTTTGTTTAGCACTGAGATGTTATGCCCCGTCGCTTTCGCGGCAAAGCTCTCCTGGCCGACTCCTTTTTCCAGGGGAAACATTCCGTGGAAAGCAACCGAATCGTCCGGCTGCCTGCTTCGCCTTTGTCTGTTCATAGACGCTACCTCCTCTTTGTTTATCGTATGAAAAAAACTGGGCGGGGGTACTCCCGGCAAAAAGAAACAGCCGCTTTTGAGTGTTCAAAGCGGCTGTCTATGGTCCCGTTTTTGCGGTTGGCGGCGGCGCAGACTGTAGTTGCGGGCCTCTTCCGCGCTTTTTATCTGCTGTCGCTGCCATTCCAACAATATGCGGTCTATGTATCGAATATAAAGTTTGCCGACGGATATCGCTTCCCGCATCGCGGCCAGGATCAATTCTTCGGAGTATTTGTCTTCCTCTACCCAGATATGGAGGGTTTCGATCTCGATCGACGAGAGCGGCCGTCCAAAGGCCTGTTCAAACTGCGAATAAAGCCCTGTGCCGTATTCCTGCGCCGACACCATATTCAAACCCGTACCGATACCCAGCACCGACTCGTTAAGCACCTTCCGCTCTTCTTGCAGGCAGTGGTACAAACGGCGGTACAGCGGTTCCAGGTTGTAGCTTTCGTAGCGCATGCCGCTCTGCGGATCGACATCCTCGTCGATGGTGATATACTGCTCCTTCAGCAGCTTCTGCAGGAGTTGAATCAGCCGCAAACCGGACATTGAGACGCGCTCCTCTAACTGCTGCAAGGTCGGAAAGCGATTCCCTTCCTGTTGAAAGGAGAGGAGGTGGATGATCAGCATCATCTCCTCGTCTGAAAGAGACATTCGCTTGTATTTTTTTAACAATATATTAGAAACAGAGGTAGAACCTTCCTGCAGCAATTGAAGAATATGTCGATCCATGTCGTAACCTTCACCCCAATTTCTATTATAGCAAGTCCCGGTTGAAAAGCACAGTGAAAAAGCGACACCCCGTTGCCGATGACAACAGGGTGCCAAGGAATTCGTTATGGGTACAGCCGGTAGAGCATGCGCGGGAACGCAATCGTTTCCCGAACGTGATCCAAGCCGCAGATCCACGCTACCGTCCGCTCCAAGCCGAGGCCGAAGCCCGAATGGGGCACAGTACCGTACGTCCGCAGATCCATGTACCACTTGTAGGCTTCTTCTGACAGCTGGTGTTCCTGAAAACGCTGTTCGAGCAGTTCGGGATCGTCAATCCGCTGACTGCCGCCGATAATTTCTCCGTATCCTTCCGGTGCGATCAGATCGGCGCAGAGGACAACTTCCGGCCGCTCGGGATCGGGCTTCATATAAAACGCCTTGATCTCGGTAGGATACTTCGTAATGAATACCGGCTTGTCGTAATGCTCGGCGATCGCCGTTTCGTCAGGAGCACCGAAGTCGTCTCCCCACTTGATCTCATGCCCCTTCTCCTGCAGCAGGCGGATAGCGTCGTCGTAGGTGATCCTTGGAAACGGCGCGGACACCTGCTCCAGCTTGCTCGTATCCCGTCCCAGCACCTTCAGCTCCGGCTGGCAGTTTTTCAGTACGGATTGAACGACATGGGTTACAAAGTTTTCCTGGATGCGCAGGTTTTCTTCGTGATCGACAAACGCCATCTCCGGTTCGATCATCCAGAACTCGATCAGGTGGCGGCGGGTTTTTGACTTTTCCGCCCGGAATGTCGGACCGAAGGAGTAGACGCGGCCCAGGGCCATTGCTGCCGCTTCCATGTAAAGCTGGCCGCTTTGCGACAGATAAGCATCCTCGTCAAAGTACTTGGTATGGAACAGGTTGGTCGTACCTTCTGCCGAGGTAGGCGTCAGGATCGGCGGGTCTACCTTGTAGAATCCGTTTTCCTGGAAAAATTCATGAACGGCACGAATGATCTCGGAGCGGATCGCCATAACAGCGCGCTGACGAGGCGAACGAAGCCACAGATGGCGGTGGTCCATCAAGAAATCTACGCCGTGCTCTTTCAATGAAATAGGATAATCGTGTGTAATCTGGATCATGTCAATGCCCGTTACGGTCAACTCATAGCCGCTGGGCGAGCGTTCATCTGCCCGAACGACTCCGGTTATATACAGAGAGCTCTCTTGTGTCAATTGGCTGGCCTGCTCCCATGTCTCCTCGCTTACTTCCGCTTTGACAACGACGCCTTGGATGAAACCGGAACCGTCACGCAGTTGGAGGAACTGTATTTTTCCGCTGCTGCGCTTGTTGTAGACCCAGCAACCGATTTTGACTTCTTCCCCTACATGCTGCCCGATACAAGCGATGGTAGTTAGCATCTGCGTTTCCCTCCATTTTTCCGAAACAATAGCCTCATCAATTATACTATTGCAGTCGGGCGAATTCAACGCGGGAAATCACGTCAACCATTGAGAGAAACGGTTCGAGGAGCCATTTCCGAGTGGAATAGCTCCCTAGGCAAACAACGCTCGCTTAGGCGATCCCGTTTGATTTCATTTGATCGTCTCTGCGGTCATGCTCCTGGGAAGGCGCTTGTTTGTGAGGAGAAGCCTTGTCATCGGCAAATTTTTTCCGCCTGTTCTTCGGCAGTTTCTTCGCTGACGACTCACCATCGGCGGCGGGTATTTGGGGAGTTTCCAGCGATGGGACAGCCATCTTTCCGCTGGCAGGTGCCGGAATCTGCTCATCCGGCAGAGAATGCCCCAAACTGGCCAGGGAGTACCCGGGAACTTTTGTTTGAGCTGCCTTTTTACCGATCGCGACCCAAGTGAGGAATCCGCTTAATTCGGCCCCTGACTCCATTCTCGTCACCGCAATGGCAGCGGAAAAAGGCGTGCGCGCGTGCAAGCTGGCAAAGCACTTGGGATGATTGGACATCGCTACAATGACATAATCCTCATCGGCAAATGGCTCTGGCAGGCGGACTTCCGTGAAAAGCGTCTCCTGGTTATGTTCGAACGAATAGGAGATGATGCCAAACAACTGCAAGGTCCCTGTTTCCCTGCTGGCTGTCTGCACCGGACTGAAGGCCAGATGCTCCTCATGTACCGCTGCTTTTTGGATATTTTTGGAACCTACAGCATCTTCGGCCAGGTTTTTTTCTGTCACAGCACCGCTATTCAGATGATCGGTCTGAACGGAATGCATGGCCAGTTTATTGCTGCTGACCGAGCCGTTTTGCAGATGGTCGGCAGCAACAGATTGTATCGCCAGTTTTTCCGAGGAGACGGCTCCATTGACGAGCTGCTCGGTGGCAACAGAACCTACGGCAAGCTTGTCGCGGGTCACGGCTTCCCGGCAAAGATGCTCGGTCGAGACGGAGTGTTTGGTCAGCTTCCGCCCGTCAATGCTGCGGTCACTGATCTTCTCACCCGTGACACTTTTATTTTCCAGCTTTTCGGTCGTGACCGCCCGATCCTTTACATGTTCGGTGCGAATGACTTGCAATCCGAGGTGATGCTCCAGTACCGACTGATCGGCAAGCTTTTCCTTGCTGACGATTCCGTTGGCAAGGTGCTCATTTTTGACGCATTCCGCCGCCAATTTTGCCGAGGTGACAGAAGCGTCTGCCAGTTTCGGGCTGGTCACCGATTTATCGCACAGTTTGTCGCTGGATACGCTCTCCAAAGCCAGTTTCGGGTTGGTGACTACACGGTTGGCCAAGGCGTTCGTCGTCACGGCGCCGTCGGCGAGATGCTGCTGTTCGATAGAGCGCTCGCGTATATGGAACGAGGAAATAACCTGTTTTGCCAGTTTATCGGAAGAGACGGCCTCGTTTTTGATGTGGGGAGTATCGATGGCATTGTCGATCAGATGTTCCGAAGAGATGCTTTTTAAAAGCAGATGTTCCCCGCTAATGGCACCAGGATTGATGTGCCGGGACTGGACCGCGTTTGCCTGAAGGTGGTCGGGGCCAACACTCTCCTGTACCAGCTTTTCCGCCGTCACGGCATGATTTCTCAGCTTTTCGGTCGTGATGGCGCCATCCGCCAATTTTGCCGAGTTGACAGCGTAATTGGCCAAATGGGCTGTTCCAATGGCTCCGTTCCTGAGTTTTTCGCCAGTGACCGCCTGATCCTGGATCTGTTCGGTCATCACCGACTGCGGGTGAAGGTGTTTCGAATGAATCGAGCCATCGGCTATTTTCATCGAGTCGATCGTCTTGTCCGCAAGCTTATCTGAGGTGATGCTGCTGTTCATCAGCTTGTCTCCGGAAATCGTACGATCCCTGACCTTCTCCCCGGTGACAGATTCATTGGCAAGGTGGTTTTCCTCAATGGACAGCGGCGCAATTTTGGTCGCTGTCACACTGCAGGGGGCAAGCTTGCTGCCGTCAACGGAGAAGTCAGCCAGCTCGTAAGTGCCGATGCAGCCCGGCTTGATTTTGGAAGCGTCAATCGAATGGTTTGCGATCTTTTCGGTGGTCACTGCCTGATCGGTCAAATCGTCGGTGTAAATAATGGAACGGCTGTGATCCTTTCGCTCCGTTACGATCTTGATGTAATCCTTTTGATTGGAGGAAACGCTTTCCTTCGTCGTCTGCAATGGAGCATTGACAACCGCTTTCGCTGCGAGGGGCACCGGCTCTGTCAACTCCCCCAGCCATTCAAAGTCCTCGAGCAGCGGTTCGGCCGATCGGACGGATTGTTTCGATTTGCCTGTTCGCCTTCGGCTGTGTCTTGCCATGTTTATCCTCCCTCCACGTATATCGTCAACCTACCCATATGGTATTCCTGTCGCGTAGACAAAGGCACGGGAAGGGGTAAAAATCAGCAAACGCCCTGAGCTGCCGCGATTTACGTATCGAAGCCCGGCATAAGAAAGGCTTCGATCGAGCGGTATCAGGACGTTTTCCTGCCTGATCCTGAAAAAATGGGTGAGTCTGCAGTCAATCTGCATGCTCACCCGCACACGGCTATGAAGTGGTTCTGTTGACATCCTGCTTCGCCTCGGCAATCGCTTCCGACGATTCTGTCAACGCAACGAAATCGGTCTCCTGCTCCTGCGGTTCTTTTGCCTTGGCTTCGACTGCATCTTTTTTCAGTTCCGCCGTTTCAATGCCCGCACTTTCTTCGGACTTCTGGGCGATTACCGTCTCGGCCGCTCCCTGACTGGATTCTGCAGGCAGTTCTTTCATCTCGACTGTCTCGTTTGTCTCCAGGGTGCCGGTTCTCTTCCCCCGCTTGCCAACCGAGATCCAGGAGATCATACCGCTGATCGGCCCGTTCGCCTCCCTTCTGGAGACGATTACGACTGCCATACCCTCCGTCGCGGTTTTCAGGCTGGTGTAGCAGCCCGGATGATTGGTCATCGCTACCATGACGTAATGGGGATCGGCGTATGCTTCTTCCAGCTGGATCTCTACTTCCACCTGTTTGGTGCGCTGTGGAACTTCAAAGGGAATCATGCCAAACTGCTGCAGAATTTCCCCTTTTCCCCGATTCGTTTGCAGCGGATTAAACGAGAGCTTTTCGACTGTCAGAGACTCATCTGCCACATGCTCATTTTGAACGGCAGACTCCGCCAATTTTTCCCTGGTGACCGCCCCGTCTGCCAGGTGACTGGTTCCAACTGCCCCTGCGGCCAGTTTGGTACCGGTCACGGCAGCATCGGCTACATGTGCCGTCTTGATCGCTTCACGGGCTAGTTTCGCTCCGGTGACCACCTCGTCTGCCAGGTGTTTCGTCAAAACTGACCCGCTTTCCAGCTTCGTTCCGGTAACTGACCGCTCGGCAAGGTGTTCGGCTGCTACTGCCCCTTTGCCCAGTTTCTCTGTGGTAATCGCACCGTTCAGGATATGTTCCCCGGAGATAATGTTCTTTGCCAGATTTTCGCCGCTGATGGCGCCGGCCGCCAAGTGATCGGCTGTGACGGCTCCTGCTGCCAATTTGCTTGAGTTTACGGCACCTTCCGCCAGTTTTTCGCCAGTGACCGCTTCATCGACGAGGTGAACTGTTCCAACTGCTCCGTTGGCCAATTTTTCGCTTACGACGGCCCCGTCAGCCAGATGGGTCGTTTTTACGCTTCCGCTTGCCAATTTCTCACCCGTTACCGCTTCGTCTGCGAGATGATGAGTATTGACCGCCCCTCTGGCCAGCTTTTCGCCAGTGATCGCTCCATCGGTGAAATGGGCCGTATTGACAGCCCCAAAAGCCAGCTTCTCACTTGTTACCGTTCCATCGGCCAGGTGCCTCGACAAGACTGTCCCGCCCGCCAGCTTCTCACCGGTAATCGCTTCGTCCGCAAGATGTTCGGCGCTGACAGCACCGTTCTCCAGCTTTCGCCCATTGATCGCCCGGTCCATAATCTTCTCCCTGGCTACCGCACCGTCTTCCAAATGGAGCGTCCCTATCGTCTCTCGAATCAGATGATTTCCGTGGATCGATGCCGCTTTGATATGCTCTGTCTCGACGCTCTCGGGGGCAATCTTGCTGCCCGTGATCGATCCCGCGGCAATTTTGTCTGCCGTAACGGACAGATCCTGCAGTTTTTCCGCGGAGATCGCTCTGTCCCCGATGTGTTCCGATTGAACGGCATTCACCACGAGGTGTTTGGCGTGTACCGACCTCTCGGCGATCTTCTCGGCAGTAACCGAGCCATCTGCAAGATGCTGGTTGCGGATGACATCCGGAGCCAATTTTTGCGACGTGACAGCGTAGTCTGACAGCTTCGCTTCAGTGACCGATAGATCGATCAGCTTATCTGTCGATACGCTCTCTGTGGCCAGTTTTGACGTTGTGATGAGGTGATCGGCCAGATTGTTGGTGACGACAGCACCGTCGGCCAGATGTTTTCGTTCTATCGATCGCTCGCGCAGGTGTTGGGATGTAACGGAGTTCTTGGCTAACTTCTCGGAGGTGATCGAATCGTCTTGGATGTGCTGCGGCTGAACAGCTTGCGGGGCGATGTGTTTGCTCTCAATGCTCTGTTTTTCGATTTTGCTATTCGTCACGGCTCCATCCGCCAGCTTTTTGCCGGTGACTTGCTTATCCGCTATCTGCTTTGAGGTAATCAGGCCATCTTGCAGGTGATGGGTCTTGATCGAGGATGGCTGCAGGTGGAAGTCGGCCACAGCCTGTTTTCCCAACTTGTCGGAGGTTACTGCCTGATCGGCGAGGTGCTGCGTCGATACGGATTGTTTGGCCAGTTTTTCTCCATTTACGGATTGGTTTTTGATGTGCTTGGCGTGTACGCTTCCTTCTGCAAGATGTATGTCACTGATGGCCTGTTTCGCCAGTTTCTCCCCGGTGATCGACTGGTCAATAATATGGTGGGTGAGCACCGATTGTGGTGCGATGTGGTCGCTCCCAACCCCTTTTTTGCTGATCTTGTCTTTTGTGATTGCTCCATCGGCGATTTTCTTCGTCGTCACCTGCTGATCGCCGAGATGTTTTTCGCTAATGATTTTTTCTGACAAGTGATGGGTTTGGATGGAGGCTGGTTGAAGGTGGGCATCTGTCACCGACTGGAGAGCCAATTTCTCGGAGGTGATGAGTTGATCGGCCAAATGCTCCGCTCCGACACTTCTCTTCGCCAGCTTTTCCGCTGTTACCGTATGATTCTTCAAGTGGCGGGCGTGGATAATCTCTTCACAAATGTGTGCTTCCGTAATGCTTTTTTGCGCGATATGTTCGCTGTGCACCGCTCCGATCGACAGGTGCCGCTGCAAGACGGAATTCGGTTGGAGCTGAGTCGGGCCGATGCTGCCCTCGGCCAGCTTTTCCGTCGTAACGGACCCGTCCCGCAGTTTTTCCCCACTGACTGCTCCGTCGGCCAGTTTAACAGCATTGATGGCGTAGTTGGCAATTTGGTTTGTCTGAATGGTACCGTTCCGAATCTTGTCAGCAGTGACCGCCTGGTCTTGAATCAAGTCCGTCGTGATGATGAGCTGCTTCAAGTGTTTGGACTGAATCGAACCTTCAGCAATCTTGATCGAATCGATCGTTTTATCCGCCAATTTATCCGAGGTAATGCTGCCGTCCATCAGCTTATCTCCAGAGATCGTTCGATCCTGTATTTTCTCACCGGAGATGGCTCCTCTGATGATGTGTTCCTCTCCGACTGAAAACGGGGCCAATTTGTTCGAGGTAACGCTGTTATTGGCCAGTTTGGTGCTGTCTACAGCGTAATCGCTCAGTGCCTCCGATCCGACGCTTCCATCTTTCAGTTTGGAGGAGTCAATGGCGCGATTGGCAATCTTTTCTGTCGTAATGGCTTGGTCCGTGATGTCGTCTGTGTAAATAAACGCCCCTGCATGCTGTTCTTTCCGCTCCTTGACGATCTTCGTGAAATGCTTCTGGTTAGGTACCTCCTCCTCTTGCGGCACTCTTTGCGGCGCTGGTGTCTGTGCCGCTTTCGCAACCGTTCTCGTTCTGTAACTTTTTTTATCTTCCTCTGGTTCAATAATTTCTTCCAGATTAATCATTTCCTCTAGTTCGAGTTCATCTAATAAAAAATCCGGAACCGGTGATGATCTTTTCGGTTTATTCACGCGCCTGGGTCTTTGTTTGGCCATATCTGATCCTCCTTTTCCACATCTGCAAACCTTGCTACGAATATGGTATTCCGCCTGCTAGACGAAGGCACAGGGATCAGGAAAAATAGGCTGGCGCCCAAAAAAAAACTACGACTGACCAATTATCTAACAAGGATTTCCAA
>NZ_JBJQOQ010000051.1:0-25942 GCF_046036945.1 Brevibacillus sp. B_LB10_24
TATCTCGTTTTGAAGCATGAAACCGTACGATTTGGGCACGAATCAATGGAAACACCCCTTATCAAGAACATTTGTTCTATATATCGCGATTATACCACACATACGTTCCTGTTTGGGGAATATTTCCGCATCAAAATGACGAGAACAAATACATGCTTCCCTACCTATCTCCAGCGAAGAGGTTCGGGAACGGCGTCATTCATCTCCCACCTGCTTCGCTGAGGAAGGAGACTTCTGACGCAAGTTGTTAAATTTCGGTTCGTTTTCGATTGCCTGCAGCAGTTGCTCAACTGTCTCTATTTCGTACATTTGCATTTTTTGGACGCCGGAAGCCTCGTATCTCAGTATGTACATCGTCTCATCCTTGCTGTAGCTGACATTGCCGACTTGGTGGTCTTGGGTCAAGATATCCCGAAAAAACTCCTCCGTATCCCGTGCGGACCGGTCGTCAGGTCTGGCATCGGCAACGACTTTGATCTGCAGCCAATTAAACAGGGCATCACTCAGCTTCATACCTTTCCCCCTCTATTTGATTCTCATCCGAACGATCACCAAAATGAGGACTGCCACAAACAAGGCGCTGCGCACGGGAAGCGTAATGTCCAAAATCCCGAATATCAGGGAGCCCGCGAACAGAGAAATGAGCAGCAGCGCCGTTTTCAAGATCGGCATGCGAATCCGGGTGGCAAATCCCAGATAGTAAATAATAATTAGATAGACAAAGATGATGTATGTACGAACAGAATCAGCCCACAGGCGAAACTGGTCGTAAAAAGTCAGCGTGCCCGTCGGCTCGTACGTCGAGGCTAAATCAAACCACTCCATTGCTGTTCCTCCTTGTTCCCACCTGCCGTTTTAGCTCCGCAGATCACGCAGATAGACCATCTCTTCTGCGTACTCCTGTTCGTCGCTGACCGGAGTCTCCAGAATGACAGGGAGATGCTGGAACTGGTCACAGGTGAGAAATTTGGCAAGGGCCTCGCTGCCGATCTCCCCCTGTCCGATCTTTTCGTGCCTGTCTTTTTTGCTGTCAAACGGCGCTTTGCTGTCATTAAAATGAATCGCAGCCAGCTGCTCCAGATACCCCGAATTCTCCATCTGTTTGACCAACTCGTCGAACGATTCCAGATTCCACTGGCCCGCTGCAAACGAGTGGCAGGTATCAAAGCAAAAACCGATTTTGTCGGGGTGTTTTACCGCTCCGCGGATCTTCATGAGATCATCGACTGTCAGGCCCAATTCAGAGCCTTGTCCGGCAGTGTTTTCCAGGAGCAGCTTGACCGGTCCATCGTATTGATCCAGGATCAAGTCAAGTGTCTCGATCATCCGGTTCGTTCCGTATTCCTCTCCTTCGCCGACGTGTTTGCCGCAGTGGACAACGGCACCGATGGCGCCATACGCTTCGGCAATGTGCAAATCCTCGACGATCGAACGGATCGTCACTTCCTGCAGATCCGGTTTTGGCGTAGAGAGGTTGGTGATATACGGGGTATGGCAGACCAGGGTAATGTCATGCTCCTGCATCAGGGCCACCCCTTTTGCCGCATCGTCGTAATCTACTTTCTTCGGCCTCAAACCGCGCGGGTTTTTCGTAAAGACCTGAAACGATTCGGCTCCAAGCTCAAGGGCGCGCTTCACCGCATGTTCAAGTCCTTTGGCAACGCTGATATGGCATCCGATCTTCAACGGGTTCACCTCAATCGAGAAAAAATGTAATGGTTTCCACGTTTACTTTAACAGTTGAACGAAAGCCTGTCAAAGCAGGCAAAACCGAGGACAATGGCGATTAAATGAATAGGGAAACGGCGCTGTACATCAACAAGAGTCCCATCACAACCGAGACGGTTCTTTCGTATTTGGTCAAAAACGTCTGAAATGCTGCACCAAAGAACGCCCAGCTCGACGTTGACAATAAGCCGACAAAACCGAGAAATAACGAAAAGAGCAGCAGGCTTCCCTTCGAATCGTAAACGGGGATGATAAAGGTAGAGATTACGGTAATCGCATATAAAATGGCTTTGGGATTGACAAACTGCAAGATCATTCCCGAGGAGAAGGAGTTGTGTTTTTCATTGTGGTCTTCTTCTTTGCCGGATGATTTCGACATGATTTTAACGGCCAGGTACAGCATGTACAGTCCTCCCAAAATGCTCATCCCCATCCTGACTTTTGGGATCAAGCCAAATAGAAGAAGATGAAAGTAATTGCTTAGCAGAGAGAGAACGGCAGTCCCGACGGCTACCCCGAAAATGAACCTGAGCGTTTTTCTGAAGCCAAACTTGGCTGCGTACGCCATCGACATGATGTTATTGGGGCCGGGTGTAAACGAGGTGACGAAAACATACAGCAAAAAAGAAGCCCAGAGCATGTATGATCATTCCTTTCGTGTGCTATAATGATCAAAAAGTTCACTTTAACGTATGTGCACTATGATTGTATAATATGGTCGTTATCAAGCACAACAGGAGGTTTCAAATTTGTGGATCAGATTCATCTTGTGCTTGCGGAAAATATAAAAAATCTGCGGGCAATGAAAAAACTAAGCTTGGATAAGGTTGCAGAAATGACAGGGGTAAGCAAGACGATGCTGGGTCAAATTGAACGCGGCGAATCTAATCCAACGATTAATACGGTGTGGAAAATCGCAAATGGTTTGAAGATTTCTTTCACTGAATTAATGAACCGGCCACAACCCGATACGGTCGTCGTTACCAAAGATGACATGCAAACGTTGCAGGGGGATCATGGCAGGTTCCGTGTCTTTCCTTACTTTCCCTTTGAGGAAGGCAGGCGGTTTGAAGTTTATTCCGTCGAAATTGATCAGGGAGGGGATTGGCGCGCTGACGCCCACGGACCGGGAACGGAGGAGTTTATTACCGTATTTGACGGTGAGCTGACGGTTAGAATCAATGACGATGTATATACCGTAAAGGCCGGCGAGTCGATCAAATTCAAGGCAGACAAGCCGCATGCTTATCATAATCCCGGCGATTCCCTGACGCGGATGAGCATGGTCATATTCTATCCGTGAGCGAAGATCATAAGAAAACCCGAGCCGCTTATGCTGCTCGGGTTTTTCATCGTATTCAAGCTTGCGGTTGGGTTTCCCAGCGTCTTTGTTTGGCGTAGCGTTCCCGATCCGACTTGGAGAGGTACTTCTTGCGCAGACGGACGGATTGCGGCGTCACCTCGCACAATTCGTCGTCGTTGAGGTATTCCAGCGCCTCTTCGAGCGACAGGGTGCGCGGCGTCTTCATTTTGACTGTCTCGTCCTTGGTGGCGGAACGCACGTTGGTCGCATGTTTTTCCTTGCACACGTTGACGGTGAGGTCGTTGTCCCGGCTGTGTTCGCCGACAATCATCCCTTCGTACACTTCCGTCCCGGGCGGAATGAACATCACGCCGCGGTCTTCGACGGACATCAGGCCGTAAGTGGTAGCCGTACCCATCTCGCTGCTGATCAGCACGCCCGCACGCCGTCCGCCTACTTCTCCTAACACAAGCGGTCGGTAACTGTCAAACGAGTGGTTCATGATTCCGTAACCGCGGGTAATCGTCAAGAATTCTGTTCGATAGCCGATCAGTCCCCGCGAAGGGATCAAGAATTCGAGACGGACTTGTCCGAAGCCGTTGTTGATCATGTTCACCATCTCGGCTTTGCGCATGCCAAGCGTCTCCATGACAGATCCGGTGTGTTCTTCCGGCACGTCAATAATCAGGCGTTCCGTCGGCTCCATTTTTTTGCCGTCAATCTCGCGCACGATAACTTCCGGCTTGGAAACGGCCAGTTCGTATCCTTCCCTGCGCATATTTTCCACGAGGATGGACAGGTGAAGTTCACCGCGGCCGGAAACGATAAACGCATCAGGCGAATCGGTCTCCTCAACCCGCAGCGAAACATCTGTTTCCAGCTCAGCCATCAGCCTGTCGCGCAGCTTGCGGGATGTCACGTGCTTTCCTTCGCGTCCGGCAAACGGGCTGTTGTTTACCAGAAACGTCATCTGCAGGGTCGGTTCGTCTATTTTCAGCAGCGGCAGCGCATCAGGGTGATCGGCGTGGCAAATCGTCTCGCCTACGTTGATGTCCTCCAAACCGGCAATCGCGACGATGTCGCCGGCACGGGCGCTCTTTTGCTCCACGCGCTGCAAGCCGGAAAAGCCGAACAGCTTTTGCACCCGCATCTTCTTCATAGTGCCGTCGCGCTTTACGACCGCTACTTGTTCGTTAATGTCAATCTTGCCGCGGTAAATGCGTCCAATGCCGATCCGGCCGAGAAAATCGTTGTAGTCCAGAAGCGTTACCTGCATTTGCAGCGGCTGTTCTTCATCTGCATCGGGAGCCGGGATGTGTTCGACGATGACGTCAAACAATGGTTTCAGGTCGCCTTCCAGCTTATCCGGTTCCATCCCGGCAATGCCGCGCAGCCCTGAGGCGTACACAATCGGGAATTCCAGTTGATCTTCGGTGGCATCAAGGTCAATGAACAGGTCGTACACTTCATTGATGACTTCCTGGGGACGGGCATTCTCGCGGTCTACCTTGTTGACTACCACGACCGGGGTCACGCCCGCTTCCAGGGCCTTGCGGAGCACGAAGCGGGTCTGCGGCATGCACCCTTCAAAAGCGTCGACAATCAACAACACCCCGTCTACCATGCTCATAATTCGTTCTACTTCACCGCCGAAGTCAGCATGGCCAGGGGTATCCAAAATATTGATCGTATACTCTTTGTATTGTACAGAAGTTGTTTTGGCTAAGATGGTGATTCCGCGTTCTCTCTCCAAATCGTTGGAGTCCATCATCCGCTCTTCCACATGCTGATTGCTGCGGAACGTTCCGGATTGAATCAATAATTTATCCACCAGCGTCGTCTTTCCGTGGTCGACGTGGGCTATAATCGCTACATTTCGGATATCGTGGCGTTTCATAAGTTCCCCCTTTTTTTCCGTACACTCCATAATAACAGGAAATGCGTCTTGGACACAATGTAAAATCATTTCCGTTTCATCTGGGGCACAGTTCCTGTGTAATCTGCCGCCTGCCGTGCACACTACAAATGGAGGTGGCAAACAACATGAAAAAGCTGATCGTTTCACTTGCCTGTCTGGCACTTGTCACTCTGTTTTCTGCCTGCGGCACCCACCGCGCTGTAGGCCCCAACCCGGGTACCAAGACACAAACCTATCCCGGCACGTATACTCACGTACCCGGTACGTATAAACAGAGCGCTGTCAACCGGGGTGATTACATTCCGTTTGAATACCACCGCAGCAATAACGCCACCGGCATCCCGTACCACAATACAGGGTTCATGGCGGATGGCAATCCGGGTACCCCTTACACTTCCCAAAGCGCAACCGGTCATCGGTTTTCCTTTAACCAAAACCTTGCCGATCGCATGGTAACCGCCGCTCAAAACGTCCCTGGCGTCACCAAAGCCACAGCCCTGGTCCGCGGCAGCGACGCCATCATCGGCATTCGCACGAGGATGGCAGCGGCTGATGTGAGACAGCGGAACGTGATTGAGCGCCAAGTGCACAATGCAGCCCGAGCGATCGCGCCTTCTCACAATATTCGCGTAACCTCTGACCTCGGCATGATAACCCGGATTGACGGGTTGAACCACAATCTGCGAAATTACGGAATAACCTCGGGTCCGACTGCCGTAACCAGCAATTTGACCGGTGCAGCGACTGATTTCGGTTCCATGCTGCGGGATTTGGGCCGTACGGTTACAGCGCCGTTTCGGTAAAAAGCACTTGAACAGCAAAAAAGGGTCTGTTCCCAGTAGGTTTCTACTGAACAGTCCCTTTTCACCATTTGCGATCCTTGAATTATACAAGTGCCGTGTAGCGATTCTCCGGACAGCACTCTTTTAAGTGCAAGCGCTGCTTCACTTCCTTGTTGACCAAATACTTGGGGTACTCGCCGTACAGCAGCACATCGGCAACCCCCATCGCCGCCTTGGTTCTCATCTCCGCAGCGGCTTCTTCCGAATACCAGGCGACATGGGGCGTCAAAATCACGTTTTCCATCGCGAGCAGCGGGTTGTCCGGCGGGATCGGTTCACACTCGACCACATCCAGTGCCGCTCCGGCACTCCTGCCCGCCTGCAGCGTTTCGATCATCGCCCGTTCGTCGATCACCGGCCCCCTCGAGGTGTTGATGACGATCGCTCCTGCTTTCAGGGCGGCTAACTGCTGCTCCCCGATCATCCCTTCCGTCGACTGGGTCAGCGGCGCATGAACCGAGATGAAATAGGCGCTTGCACACAGCTCATCCAGGGTGACCAGCTTTACCCCGCACGCTGCCGCCGCCGCTTCCGGAACATACGGGTCATAGGCGATGACGCGCAAGCCGAGCGGTTTCGCCTTTTGGGCCAGCACTTGCGGGATATTTCCAAAGCCGACCAGCCCGAGCGTCCTGCCCCGCAGCCTGACAATCGGCTGAGTCACCTTGAAATCCCAGCACCCGCTCTTGACGGCTTGATGGGCGACGGTAACCTTGCGGGTCCATGCGAGCATCAGCGCGAGGGCGTGATCGGACACTTCGTCCCTGCAGTAATCCGGCACGTTGGCCACACAGATCCCTTTTTCCGTCGCCGCCGGCAGATCAACCGTGTTGACGCCAACGCCGTAGCGGGTGATCACCCGGCAGGCTTCCAGCCGTTCGATCACCTTGCGGCTGATCGGGGCGTACTGGTTGATCAGTGCGTCGGCATCCCGGCAAGCTGCGATCACGTCTTCCTCCGTCCGGCATTGTGCAGGGACCAGTTCGATCTGCTCGCTGTGCAGCACCTGCTCTTCATATCGCAAATCGTCGTACTCCCAGTCTGTANGGCATCCCGGCAAGCTGCGATCACGTCTTCCTCCGTCCGGCATTGTGCAGGGACCAGTTCGATCTGCTCGCTGTGCAGCACCTGCTCTTCATATCGCAAATCGTCGTACTCCCAGTCTGTAACGACAACCTTCCACTTCCGCATTCCGCTTCCTCCTCAGGTTAACCGGTTCAACCTACAGCGATAAATACTTGCTCTTCATTGCATCCAGCAGCACGGCGACGAAGATCATCAAACCTCCCGCCATCGTGACGAAGTACGAGGAGATCCCCAGCACCTGCAGACCAATTTGAATCAGGGTCAGAAGCAGAACGCCTCCCAGTACGCCAAACGTTTTACCCTTTCCTCCAGTAAGGCTCACTCCCCCGATGACCGCGGCGGCAAGTGTGTACATCAACAAATCCTGGCCGAACGTCATCGTCACCGCACCCATATACGCCGCCAGCAAGTATCCGGAAAATCCGGCAAACCCGCCGCAGATCGTGAATGCGTAAATTTTGACGCGTGTGACGTTGATTCCGCTGACAAAAGCACTTGACGGGTTGCCGCCGGTGGCAAACAAGCTTCTGCCGAAAACGGTTCGCTTCCATATATAGTCGACGACAAAATAGACCAGCAAAAATGGAAACGGCAGCACCGGGATGCCTGCGATCGTTCCCTGTCCGATCCAGGTAAATTGTGCAGGGAAGTTGACGATCGATCTGCCTTGGGTCAAAGCCATTAAACCGCCTTGCAAAATCAACCCCATCGCCAGCGTTTCAATCAAGGCTGCCGCCTTTAATTTGGCGACGAGGATGCCGTTGACAAAGCCGGTCAACACACCAAATGCGACAATGACGACGACGGCTAAGTACCAGGGCAAGCCGCCGTTCATCAAATAGGTGCCCAGTCCGGCGCTGAATGCCAGCACCCCGGTAATCGACAAGTCTATTTCGCCAATGATCAGAACATGGGCGATGCCCGCCGTCAAAACGCCTAGCACAGCGGTCTGAATCAAAATATTCTTGAGAATGCTGACGGAAAAGAAGGACGTCTCCATCAAACCCATGACTACAATACCCATGAACAGCAGCAGCCAGACAACATTGTCGGCAATCATGCGGATATAGCCGGCCCCAGACTGATTTTTCCTTTGCTTTTGCAGCAGCACATCTGGACTCTTCACGCTCAAGACGCTTCACCTGCCTTGGATGTATCCCTTAATCGGACGATTTCTTCGGAAGTAAAGCCCGTATTGGCCACTTCCCTGACCGCCTTGCCGCCGTCGAAAAAGACAAGCCTGTCGGCGACCCTCAGCAATTCGTTGTAATCATTCGTATGGTACAAGACAGCCAGGCCTGTTTGCGTCAACTCATCGATGATCGACAGGATCTCTTCCCTGCTTTGCACGTCGATCCCGACTGTGGGTTCATCCAGGATCAGCACCTTCGGATCGCAGCTAAGAGCTTTTGAAATGACCACCTTTTGTTGATTCCCGCCGCTCAAATAGCCAATCGCTTCTCTGATGGAATGGGCTTTTACCTTCAACTGCTCAAAGTAATCCTGGGCGATCTTCTTCTCTTGTTCGCGGTCAAGCCGGCCGAACCGGTTCGCCAATTTGCTCTTGAGGATGGAGAGTGTCGTATTTTCTTTGATCGACAGCAAAGGAACAATTCCCTCCTGGTGCCGGTCGGACGAAACGTACACGATTTTTTCCTGCAGGGCCTGCTCGGGTCTGTCCGGATAAGAGACTCGCTGTCCGTCCATATGGATCTCGCCCCCTTCGAGCGGATTCAAACCAGCCAGCGACCTGCACACCTCTCTCGCACCCGAGCCGGGAAACCCGATCAGGCCGATAATCTCGCCGCGATAAAGCTGGAATGACACCCCGTTCAGCCCGGGACCTGCAAGCTGGTCGCACGCCAGCACGACTTTTTCTGCTTGTCGCTTTCCCCGGTTTTCACGAACGCACAGTTTGACGTGATCTCCGATAATCAGGCGGGTCAGCATGGCTTCATCCACATCCCGGCCTTTATAACCGGTAAACCCGAGACCGTCGCGCAGGACCGTAATTTGATCGCACAGCTTCAGAACTTCTTCCAAATAATGGGAAATAAAGATAAACCCGGTTCCTTTCTCTTTTTGTCTGGTGACAAACTCAAACAGGCTGTCCCGCTCTTCCGCGGACAATGCCGTTGTCGGCTCATCCAAAATGATCAATTTCGCTTTGCTGAACAAGGCTCTGACCATATTCAGCTTGCGTTGGTTGACCAGGGAGAGTTCCTTCGCCTTCGCATTCAGATCGAGCTGCAGCTTGTATTCGTCAAGAGCCGACTGTGCCGCCTCAAACATCTTTTTTCGATCAATCCATCCCCGCTTCGTCTCCGGCCAGATTCCCAGAAATATGTTTTCCGCTACGGTAAATTCGGGGATGACCGCGGCATGCTGGGGAACGACGTAAATGCCGATCCCCTGCCGGGCAACCACGCGGAGTGGATTGATGTTGGCGCCTGCAAACAAGACGTCTCCCTCGTAATCGTCTACTGCGCCTTGGAGGATTTTCACCAGTGTCGTTTTGCCGGCTCCGTTCTTGCCGACCAGACCGTGAATTTCTCCTTCCGCCACTTTAAAGCTGATCTCGTCTAAAACCTTTTTTGCTCCGTAGCTCTTGCAGATACCGGAAACCTCCAGCACCGTCCCATCCCCCTCCTGATCAACTGTTGGCCCGTGGTTAATATTTGAGGTTGTATTCGTTCCAGGCGACATTGCCCCAATGCGAAGCATCGTCCACGTTGGATTTGTCGATCACATACGGTGAAATGACCATGTGGGGGCCGACGTTGTCTACCGTAATTTCCGCTTCCTTCCAATAGTACTTGTCGTTTTGGTATTTGGCTGGGATCGGTTTGCCTTGGAGCACGTAATCGTGCAGCATCTCGACGGTAATTTCTCCGTACGCGACGCAGTCCTGGTTTACCGTTGCGTCATACCAGCCCTCTTTGATTCTTTGCAGCGCGATTGGTTCTGCATCAATCGTCACGATGATGACATGCCCCTCCTCGCCAACCTTTTTCAGCATGTTGGTCTGCTTCAGCGCTTCGTAAATTCCCATCGCCGGATTGTCGCTCGGCGCGTGCGCAGCATCGATCTTTCCGTACTTGGCGATCGCATTCAGTGTAGCGTCCTGCGTTTTGCGCAGGTCTCCTTCGGCGGGAACGGACACATAGGTGATCTGAGGGTACTTTTTGATCGTATCATCAAAGCCTTCCTTGCGGGCCCGCCAGGCGGAACTGGACATCGCCCCGTAAGCGTTCAAAACGACCCCTTTTTCCTCCCCGTACTTTTCCTTCAGCTTTTTGACGATTTCCTCCGCGGCCAGCACTCCTGCCTTGTAATTGTCAAAGGCGATGGTAAAGTCGACGTCTCCCCCGGTTGTCGGCGTGTCGAAGATGGCTACGGGAATTCCCGCTTGTTTGGCCTGATTGACGGCGGTTACAAGACCTTCGCTGTCATTGGGATCAGAGATGATCGCCAACGGCTTCTTGTTGATGAAATTGATAAATTGGTTGGTCTGTTTGGCCGAATCGAAGTCGGCCACGGCCGACTCGAAATCCCAGCCGTACTCGGTCGCTTTCGCTTTTGCCGCTTCCTGCATGGCGACAAAGGCATAGTAGTTTAAACTTTTATGGGAAAGGGCGATCAGCCCTTCCTTGGGAGGCCCGTCTGCAGCTGTTGGCTGCCCGGGTGACGTATCCCCATTTTGGCTGGCCGGGCTTGCCTGGCCGCCTCCAGCGGCAGGTTCCGTTTGCCCGCAGGCAGTCAAGAACAGGGAAACCGCCAAAACGGTACTGAAAATCATCAGAGACAGCGGTTTGTTCATCTTCGTTCCTCGCTTTCGCCGAAAGTTTTCGCTCATTTGGTTAAGCCATAACTCCCCTGAAGACAATGCTCTTGATTTGCGTCACTTCTTCCAGCGTATAAGCGGTTCCCTCGCGCCCGATACCGCTCTTTTTATACCCTCCGAAGGCGCTGCAATAAGGACGGTAACAGGTTCCACCATTCAAGGAGACGATTCCGGTCTCGATCGCGTTGGCCGCTTGAAAGGCCTTCCGAATGTCCGAAGTAAAAATCCCGGCGTTTAAACCGTAATTTGATTGGTTGGTGATGGCGATCGCTTCATCCAGTTGTTCAAAGGAAAGCAAGGCAAATACGGGTCCGAAGATTTCCAAATCCTTCGCCACATCCATCTCCCGGGTCACGCCGTCCAGCACGGTAGGTTCAATAAACGTGCCATTTACCCGTTTGCCGCCCAGGATGATTTTCGCTCCCTGTTCGACGGTGTGTTGGATTTGCTGCTCCACTTTGATAGCCGCGCTTTCATTGATCAGCGGACCGACATCGGTGGATTCTTCCAGTTGATTGCCAAGGCGTTTTACCGCCAATTCCTGTACCAGCTTGTGTTTGAAGGAGTCGAACACAGTCTGCTGAACGAGGATGCGCTTGTTGGTGCAGCATACCTGGCCGTTGGCGAGCAGGCGCCCCTCGATCGCATGCCGGACTGCCGCGTCAACGTCGCCATCCTCACATACGATCAGGGCGTCGTTGGCTCCCAGCTCGAGAAAGACGCGGGCCAGATTCTTCGCGCCGCTTTGATACACGCTGGTTCCCGTCTCTGTACTACCGGTAAAGCTGATCGCGTTGACCAAAGGACTGTTGGCCAGATAAGCTCCCACTTCTTCTCCGTACCCTGTGACAACCTGCAGGACATGACCGGGAACGCCCGCTTCGTGAAGCATTTCCGCCAAACGGATAACCGTCAGCGGATCGTCCTCCGGCGGCTTGACAATCATTGCATTCCCGCCCGCGAGTGCCGCCCCCGCCTTGTGGGCGAACAGTTCGGCGGGGAAGTTAAACGGAATGATTCCGACAATCACGCCCAGCGGTTCCCGTTTTGTGATCATCAGGTCGCTCTCCAATCCCGCCTGGATCTCGAGCGGGATCGTCTGGCCAAACAACCTGCTCGCCTCTTCCGCGAACCCCTCGAACAGACCCGCCACGGTATCGATCTCCGCCCTGGCGTTGCCGATCGTCTTCCCGTTTTCGGCGCTCAACAAGCGCGCCAGCTCTTCGCGATTGGCCCGCACCTGGGCTGCAAAACGCTTGAGAATGTCCACGCGCTTGTGCACCGGCATCGAGGCCCAGACTTTCGCTCCTTCCACCGCCGCTTCCAGCGCTTCCTGAGCGTCCTGCCAGTTGGCTTCAGGCACCGTATCGATCAAAGACATATCTGACATGTTGCGTACTTCAATCACCTTTTTGCTGGCCGCGTCCCGTTTTTCCCCTTTGATCAGCATTTTCATCCAAACATGCCTCCTTTATTTTCTTCCTGGTTTCAAGAGAGCTCCATCCACGGGTCGATCGCTACCTTGATCACCTGTTCCTCTCCGTCCAGGCGATACTCTTTTTTGCTCATTCCCAAAATCGCTTCTTCAATCCGGTTTAACGGCAGCTTATGGGTGACCAGCAGATCATACGGCAATTCCATCCGCTCGATCATCGACAATGTCATTTCCATATGTTCCACATCGCTGCCCCAGACGCCGTGAATGTCGGCATGATTTCTCAAGATATGCCAGTGCGGGTTGACCTGGGTCGGCCCGACGTCGGTAAAGTGTCCCAGCTCCACGTACTTTCCTCCGTCCCGAAGGTAGGAAAGCCCTTCCGGTACGGCCGCCGGGAAACCGGTGCACTCCACAACCATGTCGGGGCCGCGGTTCCCTTTCGTTTCGCTTTTCACCAGGCGTTTCCGTTCGTTCGGGTCGCGGACTTCTTCGATATTGATGAGCACATCGGCGCCAAGGCGCTTTGCCAATTCCAGCCGGCGCTGCGGGCCGCCGACAGCGATCACCTTGGCTGCTCCCGACCGCTTCGCAAAGGCTATTGCGCCGAGTCCGATCGCCCCCGTCCCCTGCACAACCACCGTGCTCCCAAAGCGGACTCCCCCGGCCTTTTGGAAACCGTATACGCAGATCGACAGCGGCTCGGTTAGCACGGCTATGTGCGGCTCCAGATCGGTTTTGAAAAAGGACGTATTGGGATACTTCATGTGGACATACTGGCTGAATCCCCCCGAGAGCAGGTGCGGTTCCTTGTTGGGCACAAATCCGTAGGCCTTCATGTTGGAGCAGCGGGTAGGTATTTTCAAAATTTTGCAATAATAACATTGACCGCAGCTGACTCCAGGCACCACCACGACACGGTCCCCTTCTTTGACGGCTCTGCCGTTGGAATCCTCAGTAACCCCTTGGCCCAGCCTTTCGATGATTCCGCAGAATTCGTGTCCCATCACAATCGGATATTCGACTGTGTTCAGATGTCCGTAGTACATGTGAACATCCGTGCCGCAGACGCCGGCGTATTCCGTCCGTAAAATAAATTCCCCTGCTTTTGGATCGGGCACTTCGTATTCTTCGATGACAAATTTCCCTTCAATCCCATCCAGTACAGCTGCTTTGGATAACAATCCCATATTCATCCTCCTTACGTCATTCGCTTAGATCCGGCACAAGAATCACCTTGATTGCTTTTTCATCGCGGTTGGCGGCACACTGCAAGCCCCTGTATGCCTGATCCAGAGAAAATTCGTGGGTAATCAGCTTTTCGATCGGATAGCGGCCGCCAGAAATGATCCGGATTGCCGCTTGATAGGCTCCGGCGCTCAAAAACGACGTTTGCAATTTTACTTCTTTAAAGGTCATCTCCGCATCGGTATGGATCGGCACTGTTTTATTGCCCGTCAATCCGACGTAATTGACCACTCCTGCAGTTCTGGCATAATGCAGGCTGTCGATTTGTCCGGAGACGGTTCCCGCTGTTTCAAATACAATGTCCGCCCCCCTCCCGCCGGAATACGCCCGGACTTTTTCCCGGGCATTCTCCTGCCGGAAGTCTACGGCGAAGTCCGCTGCCAATTCTTTTCCCAGCGCCAGCCGCTCCTCCCGGGTACCAACCAGGATCACGCATCCGGCGCCGGCTGCTTTCGCCGCGACGGCCGTCAGCAAGCCGATGGGGCCCGCGCCGATCACGGCCACACAGTCTCCGAGCCTCGGCGGCGTCAGATGAACGGCCCTTACCGCAACTGCCAACGGTTCGACCAGCACTGCCCGGCGCAGGGGGACATGCTCCGGGATGCGGTGGACAATGGCATTTGGCGGAACAAACAAGTATTCGGACCAGCCTCCGTACAAGGACGGCGCACGCGTCATGCTGATGTTGCAGCCGTATTGCCTTCCCTCGCTGCGGTCCTGCAGGCACAGGTTGTAGCGTCCCGCTTTGCAGTACTCGCATTCCCAGCAGGGCAGTATCATCTCCACCGCCACCCGATCGCCGATTCGGACCTGGTGCCGCTCTGCCGCCCCCTCTCCCATCTGTGCCACCCTGCCGATAAATTCATGGCCGGGAATCAGCGGATAAGGCTCCCCCCAGTCGCCGCGGAAAATGTGGAGATCCGAACCGCAAATCCCGCACATTTCGACCTTGATCAGCATTTCTCCTCTGCCAAGCCCGGGCAGGGGAAACGATCTGATTTCCAGCTGTTCCTTCGCGGAAATCACGGCTGATTTAACCGCTTTCATTTGATCCCTCCCTTCGTTAGCTCCAAATATACCGGTCGGGCGGGAGGCAAAAAACAAACGTCTTTACCGTTTTGGTGCATTATCATTCGATCGGCTCAGGCTGCGTCCAGCCGCTTGCAAAAAGGAGGACGATTTTCCGCTGCAAAGTGGCCCATTTTTTACGAGGAGTGCCGCAATTTGTTTTTGAACCTTCGCGGGGATATCCCCATCGACCGCTTGAACATTTTGGTGAAGTATTTCGGATCGTTAAACCCTACCCGCTCGGCAACCTCCCAAATTTTCAGATCCGTTTGGGCAATCAATTCCTTGGCTTTTTCGATGCGAATGCGAACGAGATAATCGACGAAACTGAGTCCCACGGATTTTTTAAAAGTGGAGCTGACATAGCTCTTGCTCAGCCCTACATGTTCCGACAGATCGTCTAACGTGATTTCTTTAAAATAATTTTTTTCGATAAAATGTACCGCATCTTGAATCATTTTGCTGACACCAGAAAAGTAGATCGTCTGCCTCTGTTCCAATTGGTCAATGCCGGTTAAAAACCACTGAAGCAGCTCCTCCAGTGTCCGTTTTTCCTTGATATTTTCCACGTAATCAAATTGATTGGCGCCCCAATGGAGCAGGGTCAAACTTGACGTCTGCTTGCTGTCCATAATGATGCTGACCATCTCGCTAAACAGAGATTTGACCGCCCTGACAGGCACTTTTTGCTCCCGGCACGCGTGCAGCAGCTGCCGGCACTGCTCGCGTATCCCGTTCCACTGGTGCAGTATCGCCAATTGCTTGAATTGCGACAAGTCGATCAGTTCGCCGTCCGGGGCTTCAGGCAGGGTGATCATGTCAACGGCCACCTTTGCTCCGAAGCCGTGATAAAAGGTGCAGTATTCCCTGGTTTTCAACAAGTGAGGCAGCTTTTGCAGCAAGCTGGCCTGATTGTAGGACTTGCCGTAGTACAGATTCAGCTGCGGGAAACAATCGCGCTTCAGCATGTCCCAGACGGATTGCAGCAGTTTGTGCTGCTGTTCCAGCCCTTCCTGCTCGCTTTTTTGCTCGGGGAGCCGTGCGGAGACAAAAAAGGCTTCCTCGAGCGGAAACAGAATCCATTTTTCTCTCGGAAGCAGCTTCGCAAAGATATTTTCCAATCGCGGCAAGGCGATCCCGGTCTCGCTGGGCAGTTCAATGACCATGAGCAATTGCAAAGAATCAAACCAATCCAGTTCCAGCATGCCGTCTTGTTCACCCGCCTTGGCGGGAAAATACTTTTGTTCCAACAGCTGCTTCATCTTTTTTTCATACAGCAAAGGCAGTGTTTGCTCCACCTTGAGTTTCATCTGTTCAAAGACGTTTTGGCTCGCCTCGCTACGCTCCCATTCCCGTTTAAGTTTGCCCAGCACATGCTCCAGTTTCCCGTCTTCCATGTCCGTTTTCAGCAAGTAACCGGACGCGCCGATCTCCAGCGCTTCCTGCACGTATTCGAAGTCACTGTAGCAGGTCAATAAAATGACTTTTGTCTGGGGGCAGTATTCTTTTATTTTTCGCAGCAGCTCAATACCGTCGCATATCGGCATGCGAATATCGGTAATGACCAGGTCGATTTCATCCTGGCGCAAAATATCCCATGCCGCTTGCCCGTCTGGCGCGTCGGCGATTACTTCCATGCCAAACTTCTCCCATTCCACCAGCTTTCTCAGTCCTTTTCTGACAATCATCTCGTCGTCAACTAGCAGCACTCGTTTCATCATTGCGGCCCCTCTCTGTCTTGGTGATGTAAGGCAAAGTAATCAAGATCGTCGTTCCCTTCCCTACTTCACTGCTGATCGTCAGACCATACGGATCCTCGAAATAGAGCCTGATTTTTTCGTGGACATTTTTAATCCCGATACCGCTGGAGGTTTTTCCCTTGTCCGGGGTATGTAAAATGTGGTTCAAAACATGTGGATCAATGCCCTTGCCATCGTCCTCGATGATGATTTCCACTTGCACATCCAAGCGGTGGGCACTGATGCTGATCTTTCCTTTTCGATTGGAAAAAGCGTGAAAAAACGAATTTTCCACCAGCGGCTGCAGAATAAAGCGGGGGACAAGGCACTGCAGCAAATCAGGATCGATGTAGTAGCGGATGTCAACGTTTCCTTCATAACGGTATTTCTGAATCATCACGTAATCGTTTAAAAGCCCCAGTTCTTCTCCCAGCTGGTGAAGTTCACCCGTCGATTTCAGGCTTTCCCTCAGAAGCTTGATTAAACAAGTGAGCATTTCGCTGATCTGGGGAACATCGTGCAGTCTGGCCAGCCATTGCACCGAGTTCAACGTGTTGTACAAAAAGTGGGGGTTGATTTGATATTGCAGGGACTGCAGTTCCATTTCTTTCTTTTTTCGTTCGTTTTCAGAGATTTGTCCGATCAACCGCTCGATCTCCGTTACCATCTGATTAAAACTATGGCTAAGGTCGCCGATTTCATCGCGAGAGTCGATCCGCGTCCTGATCTGAAAATCTCCTTCCTGCACCCGGCTCATATCGCGCTGCAAGACTTTCAGCGGCTTGATAAAACGGTCGGACAGGGTCCACCCCAATACGATCGCGATCATCAGAAATACGCCGAGCAAAACAAAGACGGTTTCCTTGATCGATTGAAAACTGTGGGCAATTTTATCGTTCGGGATAAACGCTGCAACCTTCCAGCCGTTAATGAAATTCATCGCGTAAATGAAATTGTTTTCCTTGCCCAACGTGCGCAGCAGGCTGGTATTGGTGATGTACTGCTGCCCGGACCCGTCCCTTTGCGTCCCGTCGCTTTCGTAAATGATGCGGCCGTACTTATCGATTAACAGCAGGCTGCCGAGACTCTTTCGATTGGGACTGTCAAACAGAGACTGCAGGGTTTCCGCTTTCATCTCTATCATAATGGTGGCGGTTTGCGTCGAGTGGGACAGGTGGAAAGAATGCACAAGCGAAAGAACTTCATCCGGAGACGGGTTGTTGACGTAGTAATTCACCTGGTGAGGGCCGGTCCAGGTCTTTTCATCCGGTTTGTTTACTGCCCTTTGATACCATTCCTGCTGACGCAGCGCATCCAGATCCAAGTCGATCGCCGTCGTGAACACCTCCTCGCCAATAATCAAGTGAATTTCATCGATGAAGGTACGGTTGTTTTTTAAAGCCATGAGGAAATTTTTCAGTTCGCCGTGCAGCGAATCCGTTTGATCACGGTCTAGCAACAGCTGCGTTTCCTTCTGCCACTTTTCCTGATGGAATAGGGAAAAAATCTGGTAGTAGATCATGCGTGACATCAAATCCATCTCTTGCAGGTGATAGCTGATATTTTGATTTAACTGGTCAATCGCCCCTTGCGCATATTCCAAGACCTGCTGTTCCACGACCTTTTGCGACTTTTGATAAGGGATCAACCCCACCAGGACGATCGGCAGAATGCTGACAATGATGAAAAAAAACATGAGGCGAAGCTTTATGCTTTTTCGAAAGGGATCTGCCAATATGTTCAACCCTCATCTCCCCAAATCATCATTGATAGGTAATGCCCCAATCGTTAAATGCGATATTGGCCCAATGCCGCTTGTCATCGACATTGCTGCGGTCGAGACAGTACGGGGGCAGAATCAAGCTGGGTCCGCAAGCCAAACTGACAATTTCAGCTTCCTTCCAGTAATACCTGTTATTGGTATAAGATCCCAGTGGAACCTGACCTGCCTGGATCTGTTTTTCCAGCATTTCCACACATATCTCTCCGTAGGCGATCGGGTCCTGGGAAATGGACGCGTCCAGATACCCCTCTTTAATCCACTGAAGCGCGATCGGCTCACCGTCAATGGTGACAAAAAAAATATGTTCGGCGGAATCGGCCGGATAGAGTTTGTTCTTCGTTTTCAGCGCTTCATACACGCCGCGTGCCGGGGTTTCGGAAGGAGCGTGAATCGCGTCAAGTTGGGGCATCTGGGTCAGCGCCTCGATGGTCGCATCATACATCTTCATGATGTCGCCTTCTGTAGGGACGCTGAGCAAGCGAATGTCAGGATATCGATCCAGATATGCTTCAAAACCTTCCTTGCGCAAACGCCAAGCGGAACTGCTGAGCTGCCCGTAACAATTCAGCACGGTGCCTCTGGGTTTGCCATACTTTTGAACCAATAAATCAACGATGATGCCTGCCGCCATCTCCCCTCCCTTGTAGTTGTCAAAAGCGATGGTGATCGCCGCTTCTCCCCCACCTGTCAAAGGCGTATCGATTATGCCGACGGGAATGCTGTGGAGGCTGGCGGATTCCAAAGCGAGGGTAAAGCCTTCACTGTCGATCGGATCTGCGATGAGCGCCACAGGTTTTCGCTCTATAAATTCGGCGAGCTGTCTGCTTTGTTTTCCGGCGTCGAAATCGGCAACCAGAGCCTGAAACTCCCAGCCTCTTGCCAAGGCCGCCCGATTGGCTGCCTCCTGTTGAATGATATAGAAGTAGTAGCCGAGACTTTTGTTGGAAAAGGCCAAAAAATCCAGATCCGCTTGGGAAGTCTTCATAAAATCATCAATGGCATCTCGACTTGTCCACGACGACAACAAACCGCCTCCCAGCGAAATGCCCAATCCGGCAAAAGTCCATTTTGCACATTTTTTTAAAAATTCCCTCCGATTTATCGCTTCGTTTGGCATGGACCATCCCCCTGCTTCTTGGCATCATAGAAAAAGAAGGAAGATATTTTCAATGATGAAAATATTTCATTCAGTATAGCACTTCGGCTGAAAATGATAGTTGTCGTAATTTTTCAATAATGGTGGATTATTTTTCTATCCCCGAAAACAATCCGAATTTTTCCAAATAAAAAAAGACAGTGTTCTTCACTGTCTTCAGTCTGAAGAGATGGCTTTTTCGCTACTTCATCTTTCGCTTCATATATACTTGCTCCATTCCGGACGACTGAAAGCCCGCCTCAGCCAGAATACGCAGGACCGTCTCTTGGGAGGCCGGTTGGTTAAAAGTAGTACGGCGGCATGCCCGCTGCAGGGGAGCGAATACGTGCCCCAGGGCATAACGGATGATGCTCTCCTCGTCTTGGCGGCCCGGCCTGGCAGCGCATTGCCGCAGTACGATCGATGCGGCCTCACCCGTTTCATCCAACGTTCGCTTGTACAGGGCATAGCCGATGACTTCTTTGGCCTCATCCTCGACGAATACCGCTTCCCCGTCCCGGACACTCTGCCACTGATTTTGCCACGGTACATCTGACCTGTAGTAGGAAAGCGCCGCCGCCTCTTGAGGAATTCCCCGTCTGATGCGATAGGCCGATCCGGCGAGATCGCCAAACTCCGCACCCGACATCCCGTCCGTTCGCTCCCAAAAGACGAGCCGGTCTGTCACCTCATAACCGAGCTGCCGATACAAGGCAATCGCCCTGTCGTTTTGACTGACTGCCTCAAGAGTGGCTACGTCTACGCCTTCTTCCCGGTAAAGTTCCAGTGCAGCCTCCACCAGCCGGCGGCCGACTCCTTGCCGGCGGTACTCCGTTGCGACCCCAGTACCGCCGTTCCATGCTACCTTTTGACTGTTTATTGTGCGAATGCCGCTTGCCGCCAGGCCAACCGGTTCCCCGTCCGCAAAGGCTACCACGGATACGGATGGGGTATAGCCCTCCGCCGCCAGTCTTCCGATCAGACTTTCCACCGTCATGCTGACGGGAAAATAGTACCCTTCAAACCCCCGATTCCAGGCCTGTGTAATATCAGACAGGCTGCAGTCACACAACCGCTTTACGGTAATCATGCTATCACCTCGAAATCACAGATTTCGCATGGCAATCCCGTATCCCATTTGCTCGGACATTTCCTCTGCCGCCTCTTTCAACAGGTGGAGGAAATGCTCCAGTTCGCGGTCGTCGACACGGGACACGAGCGTGGAGATGCTGACCGCGGCGATGACCTGCCCGCTGTGATTCCAGATGGGGACGGCTATGCAGCGAACCCCAGGCTCATTCTCCTGGTTGTCGATGGCGTATCCCTGCTGACGGACCTTCGCAAGTTCGCTGCGGAAATCCTGTTCATTCGTGATCGTCTTGGAGGTATGGGCCGCATAGTGATAGCCAGCCAATATGCCCGACAGCTCCTTTTCACTCTTCCATGCGACTAGCACCTTGCCTACGCCGCTGGAGTGAACGGGAATTCTCCTGCCGATGCGGGAGTACAGAATCGTAGCCAGCGGTCCTTCCACCTTGTCGATGTAGACGCCCTCTTTGCCGTCCATGATGACAAGGTGAGTGGTTTGCCCTGTCTTCATAGACAGGTCGACTAAATACCTCTTGGCTACTTTCCGTATGTCTAGGCCATGGATGACAAAGTTCCCGCGCTCGAAAAGCTTCATTCCCAGCCGATACCTGCCGTTTTCGGGGTTTTGGTCGATGTAGCCGTACATCTGCAATGTTTTCAACAGGGAATGAACCGTGCTTTTATGCAACTGCATACGGGCGCTGATATCCGTGATCTTCAACTCCTGATCCTGTTCGTCAAAAAGATCGAGAATTTTCAGTGCACGTTCCACAGCTTGAATGATCGGCATGTTATCCATCCTTTTACGTCGTGGTTACGGAGTTGTTTGGTATTATCTTATCATAGAACGGCAGTCAATAAATCATCTTTTGTCTCCGCAATCCAATGGCGCTTGGCGGCCCCCGCCGGCATACATGACTTCGGCTTGGTAGTCAAGCACAGCCTCCTCCCAGACGCAGAGCGGAACCACTCCGTTCGCCGCATCCGTATGTCCGGTCAAGCGATTGCTGGCCGCCACCTGTCTTTGGCGCGTGCGAATGGAGGACAGCCGGCGATCAGCCAGCTCGGCTCTCTTGGCCTTGACCGGCTCAAAGGAAAATGCCAGTGTGCCGCTTTGCAAAGCGTTTTCGTCGACGAAGTGGATCTGCCGCTCCCGCAGATTGAGGTAGAGCAGATCCCCTGTCTGCAGGTACAAAATCCCCCCGCCTTCCGATGCCTCCGGCGTCATATGGCCAATCGCTGCCCCGTACGTCACTCCTGAGTAACGGCCGTCGCTGATCAGCGTCGCCAGCCGTTTCAGCCGGCGATTGGCATTGATATGCTGCATCGGGGTGAACATCTCCGGCATGCCAAACGCAATCGGTCCCTGTCCGGAGATGACGACCGAAATTTTCAATTCCCCGGAATCCGCCATTCGGTCAAACAGCAGTTCATCGCCTTCCGCATGCCAGTCTTCATAATGCTGGGGGGCATTGTGCCTCAGAACAGCCAACAGGGTTTCCCGCGGGAAGGTCCCTGCCTGTTTCACCTTCTCCAGCAATTGTGAATCCAGCAGACTGCGGTTGGCGTCATCCTCGTTTTCAAAGTAGAGGACAAAGGCGACTTTTTTATCGAACTCATCCAGTTGACTGGTCGTCATTCCGCTGATTTTTACCACCGCGCTTTCAAAAAAATTGCCGGTAAGCACATCCACTCCACTGAACGGACGGCGCGGAGCGGAGAGAATAATCGGATTGTCCTTCACGTGATCGGCCGACAAGCGTTCCTGATCGGCCAACCGCTCCCGCCAAGTGGTCCCGGTGACAGTAGGTGCATCCACATCCATCGGGACGCCGTTTTGCAGCAGCTCGTAAAAGAGCGTCTCCATCCCCCTGCTGCTGCCGCTGCAGCACTGCATCGCCAGGGCAAAGATATCCCGTCCCTGGGTCAAACTGTAGTCAAACAGATCGGGAACCGGATGCTCGTGGTGAATCCGGTCCAATTCCCGCAGGCTGAACCTGTAGCCGCCGTACAGCATTGCCGCGACGAGATGCATCATCAGATTGGTGGATCCGCCTGATGCGCTGTGGATGCGGATCGCATTGCGGATGTTGGCGGCAATCACATTGGCTGTCCCGAACGCCGGATTGTTGATCATCGCACCAAGGCTGTCAATCACCTGGTTCACCCGCTCCTGTTCGGGCGGGGCCGTCAAGAGCTCCACCGCGGGATGGACCAGGCCCAGTCCGGCGACGAGATGGCGGGAGCTGTTGCCTGTGCCGTTGAAAGCGCAAACCCCGCCTTTTCCGTCACAGGTGGCAACAGCCAGACGCTGTTCGTACTCTTTATGTGTTGTTTTGCTGATGATGCCGCGTTCCACTGCCCGTTCCAGCACGCCTTGGAAGGCCGTATTGGAGGAGCACTGCAGGATATAGGACATGGCGTCCCGCAAATCGTCGGCAATGTCAGGCGCTCCCCTCTCTTCCGCCGTCCTGGCCACCTGCTCCAGTTCGGCGAACAGCTCAGCCGGAATCGTCCCGCCTTGCAGGACGTGTGCAGGGGCAAACGTGGCGAATACCGGCGCTTCTCCCCGATACCGGCGGATCCGGTCCAGGTGGGCCAGCGCGCTGACCACGCCGAGCGGCTGCTTGTCACAGCCTTGGATGACGAACGCGCCATGGTAGCTGTGGGCTTCCATCTGGTTTACCACCATCTGCGCGACCGCGTTGCGGCTTTGCAGGGAATAGCTCATTCCCTGGTTGCTCTGGGCCGTGCCGTCGCACATCACGGGCGTGGAAAAGTAGAACGGAACGCCGCCGTTTTGCCAGATGCGGACAGCGGCCCGGCTGGATGTCTGAAAATCCATGATATGGGCCGGATGATCCGCAGATCCGCCGATAATCGCGATCCGGGGCGCGTTTTCCTCAAGGCGGTTGTAGATTTCCTCTAAAGTCCAGTCAGGTGCCGGACCCTCGTAGGACGAACCGAGAATTTGCTTTGCCCGATCCAACAGTCCGGCTACGCAGATCGGTTCGTTTGCTTTGCCTTGAACGTTGTCGCGGTAAGGGTTGACCTGGTTGTAGATCGGGGGAAATCGTTTGGACATGGCATAGCTCCTCCTTGCGAAACAGTCGTTTTTCTTCCATTCGGCCAGCCGGCCGGCTTCATTCCGAAAAGTTCATGACTTGGAGATCGGACAGCACCTCGATGTCTTCCCGTTCCCTTGCCTCCGGCAGCAGGCTTTCGGAAATCCAGATCTCTCTCAGGTGAAGCGTATTTTCGATGCGAACGAGCCGCACGCGATCCAGATCAAAGGCAGTACACGTCTTGATCGCAGCCTTCACTGCAAGTTCTCCCGTTTCGAGAAACATCGGCAGTTTGACCATTTCGACTACCGTGCTGGTCAAAGCGTTGGCATACCCCTTTGCCCAGTCGATTTCTTCAAAGACTCTTCGCGTGGTGATATCCGCCATGCCGATTCCGTTGGCGTTGCCGTGGGTTCTTTCGCTCAGACCGAGAACGACTGTGCGGGCCGCCCTTACGCCGCCGCTGGCAAACGGCGTCCCAAAGCGCCCGGTAATATTCGGGTCCATGCCGTCACCGGAGATGTCCTTGCCGATCTCGTCAACCACCAGCACATCGAGCGGGTCAAACAGGATCCTTGGCATTAGGGCTTTCGCCTCCAAAAGCAGCTTCGGCTCTTCATCAGCCAGCTTCTCCGCGGGAATCGCGACGATCCTGGCCGGCCGCTCAAAGGCGTTTTCAATCGTGCCGACGCCAAAGATGATCGGCGTCCTGGCGATCATCACCTTGGCCATTTCCTGCACGTGCTCCGCCATGTACTTAAAGCTGTAGGCATGGGCAGCGTCTGCGCCGCGCTGCTTGCCAAGGCCGATCGTGATCATTTTCATCAGCCCGCTCTCCACCGGGCCGCGAAACGCGGTATGGGGCTTAATCCGGTTGATCACAATGATCTTGTCCGCGGAATACGCGTTTTTGTCGATGTAAACGGGCAGGCCGTTAGGAAGTCTGCCCACCTCTACTACCTCCATGCTGGAGCAAATCGGCGCCTCGACGAACGCCTCTGTGACGCCCAGCGATTCCAGTACCTCCTGCTGTCCCTCTGCGGTAGCTCCCCCGTGGCTGCCCATCGCCGGCACGATAAAGGGATGGCCGCCGGCTGCCTTAACCGCTCTCACCACTTCCCTCGCGATGGCGGCAATCTCGGCGACGCCGCGGCTCCCGACTGCGATGGCTACCCGGTTCCCGGGCGCTATGCGCGAGAGCACACCCGCTTCTCTAACCTCCCGGCGGACGGCATCCGCCACATCTGGCAATTCGGGTGCGTCAAAGTGCTGTCTCACTTTGGCCATCCGGGGAATCCGGATATCGCGAAGCAGCTCTGCGATGATCTGCATGCTCCTCTCCTCCTTTACTTCCGCGCCTTGGCTACCTCGTCGTACATCTCCTTGACGAGATCCTCGCCGATTTCCTTGGCAAATTTGTCGATCACGGGCTTGATGATTTCCTTCATGCGCTCCTTTTCCTCTACGGATACCTCGTTGACCTGCATGCCGGCTGCTTTCAAATCATCCAGCGCTTTTTGGTTCTCCGCGCTGTTCAGTTCACGCTGGTAGACACCTGCCTCAACAGCCGCATCCCGTAAGATTTGCTGCTCCTCTACGGAAAGCTTATCCCAGAATTTTTTGCCGACGAGGAAGACGAACGGTGTATAAACGTGCTTCGTCAGGCTGAGATAGGGCTGCACCTCGTTGTATTTATTCGATTTGATCGTGGCCAGCGGGTTCTCCTGACCGTCGACCGTGTGGCTTTCCAACGCGCTGAACACTTCCGAGAAGGCCATCGGCGAGGGATTGGCGCCCAGCGCCTGAAACGCTTCGAGATGCACCTGGTTTTGCATGGTGCGGATCTTCAGGCCCTTGAAGTCTTCCGCTTTCGCTACCGGATGCCTGCTGTTGGTCAGATTGCGGAAGCCGTTTTCCCAGTAGCCCAAACCGATCAAATTGTGTTCCGGCAGCTTCTCCAGCAGCTTTTGGCCCAGTGGGCCGTCCAGCACGGCATGTGCTTCCTTTTCTTCGTTAAAGACAAACGGAAAATCAAAAATAGCGTACTCCTTGATATTGCCCACCAGCGGCGAGGTAGAGGGGATGGTGATCTCCTGCAATCCGGCCTGCAGGGCTTCCGTCATTTTTTTGTCATCCCCCAGCTGGGCTGCGTAATAAGGCTGTACTTTCAGCTTTCCGCCGCTCTTTTGACTGACCAATTCAGCAAATTTTTTCAATCCCTGGCCTTCCGGGTGATCCTCATTCAGCCCGATCCCCGCCTTGATCGTCCGCTCCTGGATGCCTGTTGCGGCCGACGGCGGTGAAGACGCTGCCGGGCTTTCCTTCCCTCCTCCGCAGCCTGCCAGCAAAAGCAGCGCTGCAGCGGTGCAGCCGATGACTGTGTGATGAAGCCATGTTTTCACATTGATCCCCCCAACGTTTTTCTTTTTTTCCTTTTTAAACAAGCTCCGCGTAGCGATTCTCCGGACTGCTCTCTTTTAAGTGCAGGCGCTGCTTCACTTCCTTGTTGACCAAATACTTGGGATACTCGCCGTGCAGCAGCACATCGGCAACCCCCATCGCCGCCTTGGCCCTCATCTCCGCAGCGGCTTCCTCCGAATACCAGGCCACATGCGGCGTCAAAATCACGTTTTCCATCGCGAGCAGCGGGTTGTCCGGC
>NZ_JBJQOQ010000052.1:0-23436 GCF_046036945.1 Brevibacillus sp. B_LB10_24
TTTTGCTGATGAGGGTGTTCCAAAGTTTACTTTTGGGACACCCTCGTTTTTATCTTTCAGGGGATACAAAATAAACATTTTAAATACTTTACTTTAGTTTCTCCGATTTGTATAATGTAGTTACGGCTCTTACTTTTAGGAAGTGAATCTGCTACATATAAGGAGGAACTTTTGATGATGGGTTCAAATCAACCGCATGTCGTAGGTTTTTGTGGAAGTTTGCGAAACAAATCGTACAACCGGTCCTTGCTCTTGCATGCCGCTTCACAGCTCCCGGAGAACTACCGCTTTACGCTGGCAGATATCTCCGGTCTTCCTCTCTATAATGAAGACCTGGAGCGCGATTTGCCGCAGTCCGTCCGCGATCTGGCCGAGTTGGCCAAGTCTGCCGACGCATTTCTGATCAGTACGCCGGAATACAACTTTTCCATACCGGGTGTGTTGAAAAATGCACTAGACTGGCTGTCGAGAAAGAACGTTGACACACCGCTGGCGTTAAAACCGGTTGCCGTGATGGGGGCGACACAAGGGATGTTCGGGACGTCACAGGCTCAGGTTCATTTGCGCGAGCTGCTGTATGCATTGAACATGTCGCTCGTCAGGCGGCCGTTGGTCCTGGTCGGGCAGGTACAGGAGAAGATCAATGCGGATGGCCAGGTGACAGATGAGATGACCAAACAATTCATCGGGCAGCTGATCGACAACCTGGTCAAGGAAATGGAGCAAAATAAATAAGGAAAAGCGGCCCAGATCACCGGCTTTCGGTGATCTTTTTTGTGCAGATGACACTTAGAACCCAAATTTTTACAATTTTACGGATCTGGCAGGAAGTGTTATGATTCAAGTAACCAAATGGAACGGAAGTCTGCACACTCCTCGATTCGATACAATCAGGAGCCTGGGGAGAGCAATTTGTAGGGGATGAATCACACAATGGGTTGGAAGAAGAACGCATGGGTACTTTGGATTTGCAATTTTATCGTGATGGGTTCAATGAATATGATTATACCCTTTTTGCCGCTGTTTTTAGGCGAACTTGGGGTACACAATAACAAAGAGTTGAGCATGTGGACGGGGATGATTATGTCATCCACTTTTTTGTCTGCAGCGATCATGGCTCCCATCTGGGGATCCTTCGCCGATAAGTATGGTCAGCGGACCAATCTGATCAGGGCAGGGATCGGCATGGGAGTCATTAATATTTTGATGTACTTTGCCAACACGCCGATGATGCTGCTCGTTTTACGTTTTGTTTACGGCTTCTTTTCCGGATTTGTCTCGGTTTCGTTTTCCTATCTGTCCAAGACGACGCCCCGCGAGCATATCGGCAAGGCGCTTGGATTTCTGCAAACCGGGGGCGTATCCGGCGGCATTATCGGTCCCCTCATCGGGGGGGCATTGGCGGATTGGTTTGGCTATCACGCCGTCTTTGCCGTTACGGGCATGCTGATATTCAGCACGATTTTGTTGGTGAAAGTATTCCTTAAGCCCGACGCGCCGTCCCAGGAGCAAAGGGAGGAACACGGTTCGTTTCGCGATGTCTTGGGAAACAAGAACCTGCAAATCCTCTTTTTTGCTACCTTTATTGTGCAAATGGCGCTGCTCTCCACCAATTCGATGATGTCTATTTTCGTCAAGTTCATCGTTGGCGACGTGGCCAATCTCACGTTCCTGGCCGGCTTGGTGACCTCGATTACGGGGTTTGCCAATATCATCGGCTCACCTCTGTTGGGGAGATTGGGGGATCGCATCGGGCAAAGCAGGATTTTGCCGATTGCCATGTTCCTTACAGGCTGCCTGTACCTGCCCCAATTATGGACCCATACGATGTTCGAACTGTACATCTGGAGATTTTTGCAGGGACTGGTATTGGGCGGAATGATGCCGGCGATTCAGACACTGATCAAGAAACGGTCGACCGACTTGGTATACGGGCGGGCCTTTGGAGTCAACACGAGCTGTCAATTCCTGGGCAACCTGGCGGGACCGCTGCTCGGAGGGTTCATCTCCGGCCATTTTTCCGTCTCATACGTCTTTGGTGTTGCCGGCGTGCTGCTGATGGTTGGAAGCATCATATTAAAATGGAAGATCGCTTTGCGGCCGGTTCATGCCGAAGAGCCCACCCGGTAGCTTGGCCGTCCTGACAACCGATTGCATGTGTTCTCCCCGATCCCGTCGC
Organism: Brevibacillus sp. B_LB10_24; assembly: GCF_046036945.1. NCBI lineage: Bacteria > Bacillati > Bacillota > Bacilli > Caryophanales > Paenibacillaceae > Brevibacillus > Brevibacillus sp. B_LB10_24. The sequence continues at coordinate 2,180 of NZ_JBJQOQ010000052.1, forward strand.
CGAAACAGGTGGTGACGGGATTTTGCATGTCCAGCGCTCCAGCGGCAGGCAGCTGTTTTTTTGAGCCATTGCTGAAATGTAAATTACATATAAAGACGAAATCTGAAATACATATTTTAAAAACAAAGCAGGGGGGATTCATTTTGACAAAGAGATGGCGGCAGATCGGGGTGCTGCTGCTTGCGGTTGTACTGGGGGCAAGTGTGGCCGCTTGCGGCTCAAACCAGGCAAGCAGCGGCGGGGAAGGCGCGGCAAACGGGCAGGAAGCCGGAACGGGAACCACCCAGGCCTCCAAAGTGACCGTGGGAACCGACACCAGTTACCTGCCGTTTGAATTTTTAAACCAGGAGACGGGGAAGTACGACGGGTTTGATATGGATTTGCTGGAAGCAGTCGCAAAAGAGGCTGGTTTCACATATGAGTTGAAGCCGATGGACTTTAGCGGATTGATTCCGGCACTGCAAACCAATAACCTCGACATGGTCATTGCCGGAGTTACGATTAAGCCGGAGCGCGAGCAGGTCATCGATTTCAGCCGTCCCTACTACGATGCCGGGACGTTGATTCTCGTGCGGGCCGATAACGACAGCATCAAGGGCGCAGCGGATTTAAAAGGAAAGGTGATCGCGACGAAGCAGGGCACATCCAGTTATGATTATGCCGCCAAACTGGACGGGGTCAAGGAAGTAGTACCGTTCCCCAATATCGATCAGGCCTACATGGAACTGGAAAAAGGTTCGGCCGATGCCGTCGTATTTGATTCGCCCAATGTGCTCTATTACAGCAATACGAAGGGGAGCGGAAAGGTAAAGGTCGTCGGCGATTTGCTCGAAGGCCAGCAGTTTGCGATCGCCTTTCCCAAAGGCAGCGAACTGCGGGCGAAGGTGGACGCCGCCCTGGAAAAGCTCATGGAGAACGGAACCTATGATCAGCTGTACGAAAAATGGTTTGGAGAGAAGCCGAAAAAATAGGGCCGCAACCGCTGTCGCTGCCATGCCGCGGAATTCGTCGTAAAGGGGTGTGAACATGAACAAAGGGCTTGAACTGGATTGGAGTTATGCCATCAGTGCGCTTCCTGTTCTGCTCAAGGGAATTCAGTATACCATCTTCATCGCGGCGGCAGGATTGCTCATCGGCTTTTTGATCGGAGCCATCGTCGGGTTGGGACGGTCGGTCAAGAATCCGCTGCTGTACGGGGCAGCCACCGTATACGTCGAAGTGATCCGCGGCACTCCGATCATGGTCCAGGCGCTCTACATCTACTTTGCCCTGCCGCTCATGCTGGGCATCAAAATCGACCCGATCATCGCCGGGATCATGTCAATCGCCATCAATGCCGGTGCGTACATTGCGGAAATCGTCAGAGGCTCCATCCAGTCGATCGATCGCGGCCAGGTAGAAGCGGGCCGTTCACTCGGCCTTACTTCCGCACAGACCTTTACCAACGTCGTCTGGCCGCAAGCCTTTCGCAGAATGATCCCACCGCTTGGCAACCAGTTTATTATCAGCCTGAAGGACACGTCCTTGCTGACGGTGATCGGCGTGGGAGAGCTCACCAGGCAGGGAACGATCGTCGTCTCGGCAAATTTTCGCGCCGTGGAGATTTACACGATCGTCGGTCTGTTGTACCTGGCGATGACGCTGGGCATTTCTATCGTCTTGCGAATCCTTGAAAAAAGGCTGCAGGTCAATTAGTCCGAAAAACAGATAGAGGAGGCGGCAGATTGTACAAGGCGGCAGCTCTGCAGTTGCATTCCCGGCCCGGGCAGGCGGACGCCAACCCGTATTTGGCAGAGTACGATGCGAGACTGATACCGGGAAGGCAGAGAAGCTAAGAAGGCCAACCGATGCTGCGTCCCGCTTTGTTTTCAGAACCACCTTTTGTATACCCAGTTCACGATCAACACTGCGATCCCCAGCAAGAGATTCAGCCACCCCAGCAGGCGGGCCGCTCTGTGCTCTCTTTTCAGGTCCGCCCACTCGTATGAGATTGCATCGAGGCGCAAAGTCAAACCGCCTGACGCCAACAGCAAGAAAATGAAATAATTGAGGTAATCGATGCTGCCGATTTTCATCACCCCTTCACACGGCCTTCATTCCGACCCGCCGGATGTTTATTTTTACTTTGATATCGACGGAAATATCCTTGTACATTTTTTGCCAGTTTTCTTTGGTTCTGATGTTTTGATTCCAGTATTTTGGTTCCTTGGCCCGTACGTATTCACCGAATCCGAAGATATCGGAACCCTTTGCCTGCGTTTGTTTGATCAGGTCTTTGTAAAATTTCTCCGCCGATCTTTCATCTTCCCGTTCTATTTTGGAGAGGATGGCTGGTGTATCGATCGGAATTGATGCGCCTATGACCTCCTCCAAGTTCGTATCAACTGAAACAAATAGATGGAAGTGCGGCCGGCCGTCGATGATCTTCAGATTCGTTTTCGCTTTGCGCTGGGTTGCATACAGATTGACGACGGTCGATGTTCCCGGTACTTTGACAAACGTTCGATAGCCCGCAGGGTTTAACCCTTTGATCCCCATAAACGCCGCGATTTCAAGCGGTTTGGTTACCCCGACCATTTTATTCCCCTTAAAATAAGCCATGCCTTTGATTTCGACGTTTTCTTCCTTTTTCAATTCGATGTAGGGAAGATAGCCTTCCTGCCCCTTGGCTGACGTGGCGCTCCAGAACAAACCGAGAAAATCATTGGGGAATTTCCCCATTTTGACAGCCTGGAGCATCGTTCTCAGCAGGTAAAGGGTCGGCAGGCGGCCCAATTTGGGAGCAGCCCGCATGACGTTCTTTGCCTCTCCATTGGAAATCAGCATCCAGGTGGTCCTTCTAACTTCCGAATTGCGGCGCAGGTAATCATTGATATTTTGCAGTCCTTTTTTGGCGATCTTTTCCGAGACGACGACGACCCGCAGGTGGCCGAAAAACAGCTTGGACGAAAGCTGCTGCTGCAAATTCATCATCGCATCGTCGATCGTGTGGCCTACTACTTCGATCGGCCATACGGTTTGTCTGGGATTCCCCGCTCCGGTCTGCCCCCCGCTCTCTCCCGGACCGAGCGGAATCTGGCCGGGCAGGGCGATTTGTGCGTTGACCTGAACCATTTCCTTTTTGGGGGTGGGAAACTTGCCGTGAAGATGGGTAATTTCGCTTTCCTGCTTCGCCTTTTGCGGAGTTGCTTCGTCGATGGAAAGACCGAGAACGACGGCCCGTTTGTCCAGCTCCATGCTGTCCCAACAGCCTGCCAGGAAGGGGACCGTCAGCACAATGACGAAAAGCAGCTTAGTCGGCTTGCTCCATTTGTTGATTCCCATGGCGATTCCCTCTCTTCTTCCGAATAACGGCAACGGCCAGCAATAGACCTGGGTAGCCAATCGTCACCAAAAGTCCAATCATGCCGACGGTCGCGATGATCTCGTACATTTGCAGGATGCTGGAAGGCTGTATGGCAATGAAAAAGACATATGGCAAAATGAAAAAGGAAAACAGCTTTTGGTCACGCAAGCGGAACAGTTTGCAAATGGAATAAGTTGTGAGGTAATAACTGGAAAATAATGTAGTAAAGACAGCAGTGACCCAGACGGCGAGAAAGGCGGCATCCAATCGTTCCAGGATGTTCCCCGGCAGAGATGTCATTTTGGCCAGTTCCAAGGTAGGCCAGAGCAGAAGCTTCGTCTCATCGGCTCCAAATACGCCAATCGCCGCAATCACCATCGAGATGTAAAGCCCGCCAGAGATCAAGATGCCCCACACGCTTGCTTTCATCGCTTTCTCCGGCTGGCGCATCCAGGGAATGATCATCGTCAAGACGAAAGATCCTTGAAATAAAGCGGCGACGGTCAAAGCCCCGGTCAGCATCCCGGTCGGTTCATTCCCCCAAATCGGCTGCAGATTGAGCCAGTTGGCGTTTTTTAGCGAAGCAGCGACGACGAACAGGCCGGGTCCGAGGATAAGCGGCACATAAAAATAGTGAATGTAGGCAAAGGTCGTGATGTCGTTGCGCGTGGAGATGGCGGCGAGCAGCAGCATCACGATGACGGTTATTTCCAATGGGGTTTGCTTCAGGACCGAAGTGACGACGACTTCTCCGAATTCGCGGGCGGTAAGTGAAGTCAGCACGGCGAAGAAGCAGATGATCAATACGCTGCCGGGCCAAGCCAGCCACTTGCTGACAATCTCTTCGCTGTATTCGATAATCGATTGGTTGGGAAACCGCATTCCGAGTTTGGCAATCAGCCACAGACCGATAAAAGCGATGAGAATCCCCAAAAGGGTAACGAGCGGGGCCCCGGTATCAGCAGCCCGGGCAGCAAACAGGGGAAGGGCAAGCACCCCAACCCCGATAATCGTGCTAACGAGGACTGCTGCCGCTTGTATCATCGTGATTTTGCGAGGAGACTCCACCGTGGTCAGACCCCCTTTCACCGCCGGCACTTAGCGAGTCTGTCATCGTCCCCGGCATTTTCGGCAATTCTTTCAGCATTTCCTTGCCCACCCGGCCCCGGTTCAACGGGTGGAGCAGCACAGGCCGCTTCTTCAACCACCACAGAGGCCCGCGGATCAGCGTATCCTTCATCCCGGAGGCGTTTCCGGGAACTACCGGGCTTAGGTAAGGCACACCGAACGATTTCAGGGAGATCAGGTGATTGGCGATGAGGATCAAGCCAATCATTACGCCGTACAGACCGAAGATCCCGGCTAAAACGATCAGCGGAAACCGCAGCAGCCGCAGAGCCAATGCTGCATTATAGGCCGGCGTCGCAAACGAACCGATGGTCGTCAAGGCGATGACGACGACGGTGATCGGGCTGGAAAAGCCGGCAGCGACCGCAGCCTGACCGATGACGAGCACCCCGACGATGGACAGCGCGCCGCCGATCTGCTGCGGAAGGCGAATCGTTGCCTCGCGTAAAACCTCCATGGAAATCTCCATCAACAGCACTTCGACGACGGCAGGAAACGGCACGCCGGATCTTCCGCCCGCTACGGCGACGGCAAATTCCGTCGGGATCAGCTCCGGATTGAAGGCGATCACGGCGACGTAAAGGGAGGGAAAGATCAGTGAAAATATCAGGGCTACCAGACGAATCAAGCGGATCGCGCTGACCAGCAGAAACCTTTCTGAGTAGTCCTCCGTGGTTTGATAGAACTGGCTGAAGACGGTAGGCACGATCAGGGCAAAGGGAGAGCCGTCGATCAGTATAGCTACCCTGCCCTCCAGCAAATTGCCGACGACCTTGTCCGGTCTCTCGGTGTTCTGGACCTGCGGAAAGGGGGTAAAATGGTTGTCTTCGATAAATTGTTCAAGGTAGCCCGCATCCAGCACGCCGTCTGTTTCAATCATAGACAGCCGATCTTCCACTTCTTTGACCAGATCGGGATTGGCGACTCCCTGGATGTAGAGAATCGCTACTTTTGTCTGCGTAAAACGGCCAATTCTCACCGTTTTGACGCGAAAATCCGTACTCTGCAGGCGGTAACGCAGCAGCCCGATATTGGTTCCCAACTGCTCAATGAACCCTTCGCGCGGCCCGCGAATGACCTGTTCGGTCGGAGGCTGCTGAATGGAGCGCTGATTCACATCGCGCGTGCCGATCGCAAAGGCTTCGTCCAACCCGTCCACGGCAACGATCGTCTCTCCGCGCAAAAGAGCCTCGACCAGATTGGACAGCCGCCCTTCCAGCTTCCCTTCGCTGTGATACAGGGCGTCGTAGAGGATCACTTCTTTTAACTGATGCCTTTCAACACTTCTCCCTTCCAAATGGGGGGGCAGGTACATAAAAGATTTCAAGAGACCCGTGTTCAAGATCGCTTGATCGATGATATTGGAAAAGTAAAACATGACGGCGGGATAACGGCCAAAGACGTGAAAGCGGCGCATCGTAAAATCGTCGTTTCCGCCCAGCAAGCCGTGAATAAAGGAGATGGTTTCCTCCAGATTGCTGCTCATCTGATCAGAACTGCGGTCTGACAATCGTTGATTTGGCGTACTGACTTGTTTTTTTCTTTGTTTTTTCATTCTTTTTAGCCATTGCAGAATCGACAAATGATCAGCCCCCGCAATATTCATCTGGCAATACACCTATTTTGGACATACACGAAGCAGTCTAAACAGCAGCCTATAGCCGGGACTGTGCCTATTGGTCAGAAAATGATTATATAAATCGGGCCTTGGGCTGGGCTTCAGCAGCCTGAACATACAATTGGCCAGCTTGTCAATCAAAGAATTACCACTTGAAGTGAAGCGTGTCCATCTCTTCGGCAAAAATGGCTATATTTTTCTCACGGATGAGATAACATTAGCTATTAAATAGATAGAAAGGTATAGTGAAGAAGAGAATATGTATTTCCAATATTCTTTCTCTTGTTGCATAATGATTTCTTGTTTCATGGGAGGGATAGGATATGCGTCTTGCAACCGTAAAGAAAAATGGAGCCGAAACAGCAGCCATCGTTGCCGAGCACGGCGTACTGCCAGTGGAGTCGGTAAACCAAAAGCTGAACAAAAATTGGCCGACCAATCTGTTTGCGATCATCCAGTCCGGGAAATGGGCCGAGATCAGAGAGTGGTATCATAACGGCGGCCGCCAGGAGCTGGAGACGCTGGAAGAGGAGTTGATTCCCGCCGGCCGTGTGGAGTACGGTCCGCTTTATCGCCACCCGCGAAAAATCTGGGGAATCGGCCTGAACTATGCAGAGCATGCCGCAGACCTTCATGAAAAGGCGCCAAATACGGAGCCTGCCAGCTTTATGAAGCCGGATACCGCCATCATCGGCCCTGGGGATACGATTGAAATTCCGCTCCAATCTGACCGGACCACGGCGGAGGCTGAACTGGGGATCATTATCGGAAAAGAATGCAAAAATGTGTCCGAAGCGGATGCGCCGAGCGTGATCGCCGGTTTTACTACTATTATCGACATGACTGCCGAAGACATCCTGGAGAAAAACCCGCGTTATCTCACCCGTTCCAAGAGCTTTGACACCTTTTTCAGCTTCGGCCCGCACCTGGTCACTCCGGATGAAGTGGATGAGGTGCTCGATTTGAATGTGTCAACGGTCATCAACGGGAGGATTCACCGAAAAAATGTCGTATCCAATATGACGTTCCGTCCGTGGTATCTTGTATCGTTCCATTCCCATGTTATGAAGCTGCTGCCGGGTGATATCATCTCTACCGGAACGCCGGGGGCAGTCGTGATTCGAAACGGGGATGTAGTAGAGTGCCAGATCGATGGATTTGAAAAATTGGTAAACCCGGTAAAAGACCTCAAACAAAAATAGGAGTGAGATTTGATGATCAAAAAAGCAGAGCATGTAGCCCTGATCGTGACCGATATGGAAAGATCGATCGAGTACTATAGCAGTATGTTCGGCTATAAGCTGCGGGCAAGAGGACAAAGCGCCATAAGAGATATGGCCTTCCTGTACCATGATGACCAGCCGGGATTTGAGATTGAGCTGATTCGCGACCTGCAGCCGCTGGGAGAGTACTCTGACAGTGGAATCGTCAATCATCTGGCTTTTACGGTGGAAAATATCGAAGAGGCGATGGACTACTATCGCCAAAAAGGTATCCAGTTCAACAGCGAGCAGCCAAATACCGCGATCGACGGAGCAAAGACGATCTTCTTTTACGGACCGGATCGTGAGTTGCTTCAATTTGTTCAGCCCAATCGGGAAAGAGCATAGGAATTCGGTACATACAACCTTCGTATAACAGCCCCGCAGTGGGGAACAGGTATACGAAGGTTTTTTGTGTTGTTCCGAAAACAAAACGTTTGAACAAGGACGAAATTACGGTTGATTTAGTAAGTAATTTTACGTATATTAGGTAATAACGAAAGCAAATACTTAAATATTCATTCGTTATGAAACAAAAAAGCGCATGCGGAAACGAAAGGGGGGAGACGATGGTCTACGAGTATTCGGAAGCGAGTGAAATTCCTCCGATGGAGCTGGATGATATCGACAGACAGATCCTTGAAGCTTTGCATGAAAACGGGCGAATCTCGTATACAGACCTGGGAAAGAGAATCGGTCTGTCGCGCGTGGCTGTCCAGGCCAGAATCAGCACGCTTGGCGAAGCGGGGATTATTGAGAGATTTACTGTGGTCATCAATCCGGCGAAGGTGGGGATTCAGGTATCGGCATTTTTCAATATTGATATCGAGCCGCAATACCTGGAAGAGGTGGCGAAAAAATTGGTGGAAGAGCCGGCTGTCACCAGTCTCTACCATATGACTGGGCCCAGCACCCTGCACATGCACGGGATTTTTGCCAATACTCAGGAAATGGAAAGGTTTTTGATGAAGACGCTCTACACCATGCCGGGAATTGTCCGGGTAGAGACGCAAATGCTGTTGAAGCGATACAAGAGCCGAATGGGTATGAAGCTGTAAAACAAAGGTGGGATTACGAGTGAGCTTGGGGCCATACAGAGAGTTGGCGCTCGGGATGCTCCGGGTTGGTATCTTTGGCTACGGCGGCGGGCCTTCCGTCATTCCACTGTTTCGTTACGAGGCAGTGTCAAAGTACCGTTGGTTGGACGATGACGAGTTTGGAGAAATTCTCGCTCTGGCGAATACGCTGCCGGGACCGATTGCGACAAAGATGGCGGCGTATTTGGGATACAAGTTGAAGGGGAGCGTCGGGGCAGCGGTGGCTGTTTTAGCCCACATTTTGCCGTCGAGCTTCGCGATGGTTGCCCTGTTGGGTGTGCTCTACGCGCTGAAGCACTCCAAGGTTGTGGCCGGGATGATCGCTGCGGTAGGCCCGGTCATCATCGTCATGCTGGGGATGATGACGTACGATTTTGCCGCGAAAGCGTGGAAGGGACTTGGCAAAGTACTCACCATCGGATTTTGCCTCCTGGCGTTTCTGCTGCTTCAAGTGTTGACTGTGCACCCCGGAATCGTCGTTGTAATCTTTCTCGCCTATGGCGCCTTTCACCTTGGCTTGATGAACCGGCTCAAGCACAAGCAGAAAGGGAAAGGAATGTCGCTATGACGGGCTGGTGGGACGTTTTTTGGGGAATCTTTGTTGCCAATCTGCTGGGGTACGGAGGCGGGCCGTCTTCGATTCCGTTGATGCAGTCGGAGATTGTCAATCACTATGGTTGGATGACGAATGGGCAATTTGTCGATGTCATGGCCGTGGCGAATGCCCTTCCGGGTCCGATCGCTACGAAGATTGCTGCCTTCGTGGGCTATCAGGTGGCGGGCTGGATGGGATTTGTCATTGCGACAGCAGCGGCTGTGGTGCCGTCGGCGGTTGCTTTGATCGTGCTGCTCAGAACGTTGAACCGCTATCGCCATTCCCCCGTCGTCAAGGGTATGACCCTGCTGGTTCAACCGGTCATTGCGGTGATGATGGCTGTACTGACCTGGGAAATGGGGGAGGTTTCCGTTCAGTCTATCGGGATCTGGCAATCGTTGGGGATCGCCTTGGTTGCGCTCTGGGCCTTGACCAAAGGGCGGATTCATCCGGTGCTGGTGATTGTGGCCGCCTTCGTCTACGGCGGTCTGGTGTTGTCTCATATGGTAGCTTGAGAGGGGGAAGAAAGAGTATGAAATTTGATTCGATGTACTATCCGTATTCGTCGCGGGAGACGGCTGTCTATGCCAGAAACGGGATGGTTGCCACTTCGCAGCCGCTGGCAGCCCAGGCTGGCCTGAGAATCCTGCAAAAAGGAGGCAATGCGGTCGATGCGGCGATTGCCACGGCGGCTGCTTTAACGGTTCTGGAGCCTACCTCCAACGGCATTGGGGGAGACGCCTTCGCCTTGGTCTGGACAGAGGGCGGACTGCATGGCCTGAATGCGAGCGGTCCGGCTCCGCGGAGCATATCCTGTGAGGCACTGGAGAGGGCAGGGTACAAGGAAATCCCCAAATACGGATTTCTTCCGCTGACAGTTCCAGGAGCTCCCGCCGGTTGGGCCCAGCTTTCTCGCAGGTTTGGCAAGCTGCCGTTTGCCGAGGTGCTGGAACCCGCGATTTCCTACGCAGAAAACGGATACCCGCTGACGCCGGTACTGGGAACATACTGGGCCAAAGGGTTCAAAGAGTATAAAAAACACCTGCGGGGGGAGGAGTTTCAAGGCTGGTTCGACACGTTTGCGCCTCAAGGCAGAGCGCCCGAGATCGGCGAAATCTGGCGCTCTTCCGATCACGCCAGGACTCTGCAGGAGATCGCAGAGACGAATGCGGAGTCGTTTTACCGGGGGGAGCTGGCCGAAAAAATCGACCAATTTTCCCGCAAGTATGGCGGCTATCTGCGGTTGGAGGACCTTGGAAGCTACAAGCCGGAGTGGGTGGAACCGATCTCTGTCAACTACCGCGGCTACGATGTATGGGAGATCCCGCCGAACGGGCACGGTCTGGTCGCCCTGATGGCTCTGAACATTCTGAAAGGATTTGACTTCGGCGAGCGGGATACACTGGATACGTACCACAAGCAGATCGAAGCGATGAAGCTCGCCTTTGCCGACGGGAAGAAGTACATCGCCGACCCGTGCAGCATGTCCGTGAGCGTGGCCGATCTCCTGTCTGATGCCTACGCGGAAGAGCGGCGGCGGCTGATCGGAAAAGAAGCCATACAGCCGGAGCCGGGCAGACCGCCAAAAGGCGGAACGGTCTACTTGTGTACGGCGGACGGGGAAGGCAACATGGTCTCCTTCATCCAGAGCAACTACATGGGCTTTGGGTCAGGCCTGGTGGTGCCGGGCACAGGGATCGCCCTGCACAATCGCGGACATAGCTTTACCCTGGAGCAGGGACACGACAATTGCCTGTCCGGCGGCAAACGGCCTTATCATACGATCATTCCGGGATTCATGACCAAAGACGGCAAGCCGATCGGACCATTCGGCGTAATGGGCGCGTTCATGCAGCCGCAGGGCCATGTGCAGGTCGTCATGAACACCGTCGATTTCCATCTGAATCCGCAAGCGGCGCTGGATGCGCCGAGGTGGCGGTGGATCGAAGGCAAGTCGATCGAGCTGGAGCACTCGACCCCTCCCCACTTGGCAGAAATGCTGGCGAGAATCGGGCATGACGTGAACTGGGCTTTGGGTTCCGGCGATTTTGGACGCGGACAGATCATCTGGAGACAGGATAACGGGGTTCTCGTAGGAGGCACTGAGCACCGGACAGACGGACAGGTAGCCGCGTGGTAGGATCTGATTTGACCACCCCTGATAGGCAGTGACGGGGTGGTCTTGTTTTGCTGCGGATATAGGCAAGTACATCAAGTTTTCAATCTGCCGTGCCCTATAGAGACAAAGCAAATAATGTAGAAGTAAGAGGATACGAAAGAAGGAATACTCGATGGGTACAGCAAAGAAATGGAGGCTAGTCCGAAAATACTCGCGGAAATGCGGTCCTGTCTGGTATGTCAAATCTGGAGATAAACGGAGAGCGTATTTTAAGTACGTGAATTGGGGTTCGATTTTGGCCAACGAATTGATCTGTTACCGTTTGGCCCGGTTAATCAAACTGAAAGCGGCAAAAATAGAGCCGGTGGAGATTAAAGGTAAGCAAGGAGTCGTTTCGATCGTTCGTCAGGTGCGAAGCCTTTCATCATGGAACGGTCTGTACCGGAAGTTGCAGGGAGGGATTCTTGAGCACCTGAAGAAGCCGGAACGATTGCTGCAGACTTTTGTGTTTGATATCTGGATCTGCAACGTGGACAGACATGGGGGAAACCTGATTACGTACCGCAAGGGCAAAAAGCTGTACGACTTTTATCTGATCGACCACGGGTTGGCTTTACTGGGTGCAGCGAAATACAGGAAAACGGAGTGGGATTCTTCCTATTGGGAGCACGTGGCAAAATACAACCATCACTATGTTCGCGGCTTGCGTGCCTCCATTCACAGCTATGAGCAGCTTGCCCCGTTTATCCGGAAGATACAAGAAATTCCATCTGCTAAGATTAAGAAGATTGTGGAAGAGGTGCCTTCCTCTCTTCTATCCCAGGAAAAAAAGGAGATCGTCATCACGATCCTGCTGAATCGGCAACGACACCTGCACAAGCTTGTTAAGCTTTGGATGGAGGAATCCAAGATTACCAAAAAGAAAAAGCGGACCAAAAAGCAAGAGGATGTCGCTCCGGTCAAACAGCCCGTCGATGAAACCGGCAAGAGAGATGAGGTCAGCGAGCCGCCAACAGCGCAAGCTGCTGCGGGTAATGTGTATCATCCCGCTTTGCCGATACAAGTCGCTGGCGAACCAGGAGCAGCAAAGCCAATTACAGCAGAGCCAATAAACGATCCGCCGTCTGAAGAAGCCATTTTCGCTGAAGCAGATGATGACTATGCCGATTTCGAGGTAGAAGAAGCCACCGATGAAAATAGTTGAAAAGGGGTGACGCCTTTGCCCGCGTGAGATTTTTTCCCGAGGCATTGGCGTTTTTATTTTGCCTATTTTCATTTTAATTAAAAATGTTTATAATCATTGAAAAGCGAAATACATCTAAATCTCCAGTTTAAGATGGATGGATTTTGCGGTAATATCCGAGTATGAACATCGGATAAGGAGGAGGAATGAACCGGATCTTATGTGACGAGAGAGTCCATGCTGTAAGTAAGGAGGCGAACCTTGAGACAAATGCAGTACGACCAATGCGGTTTTTTTGATCAAAGTTATCTGGTGATGAGTTCGGATACGATGAAATCCGTTTACAAATCGATCGATAACGTAGCCAAGTACGATTCAACCGTGCTGATCCTCGGTGAATCAGGTGTCGGCAAGGAAGTGCTGGTCAAGCGGATTCACGATTCAAGCCCCCGCGCCAAAGGGCCGCTTGTCCGGATCAACTGCGGAGCAATTCCCGATAATCTGATGGAATCGGAGATGTTCGGGTATGAAAAGGGGGCCTTTACCGGTGCCACCAACCAGGGAAAGCTGGGATTGATTTCCCTCGCCAACAAGGGGACCTTGTTCCTGGACGAAATCGGGGAATTGTCGCCGGCGATTCAGGTCAAGCTGCTGCGGGTCATTCAGGAGAGGCATTTCTATCCGATAGGCGGAGTGAAACCGGTGATGGCAGACGTCAGATTTATCGCCGCGACCAATAAAAACCTGCGCAGCATGGTAGACAGCGGGAAGTTCCGGGAGGATTTGTACTACCGGCTGAACGTCGTTCCCATCATTGTCCCCAGCCTGCGGGACAGAAAAGAGGATATTCCCCAGCTGATTCAGTTCTTTTTGCAGAAGTTCCAGAAAAAGTACAACAAGAGCATGACGATCACGGAATCGGCCTGCCGTTTGCTCTGCGAGTATGATTGGCCGGGGAACATTCGGGAATTGGAGAACATGATTGAACGTTTGATCGTCACGGCTACCTCTGATGCCATCGTCCACGACGACATTCCTGAGGAGATCCTCGTCAAGGGGGAGCAGCCGCCCCGTTTTACCGGAGGGACCCTGAAGGAATTGATGAGTGAGTACGAGTGCCAGATCATCAAAGCGGCCTTGCAACATCAGGAATCGTTGAACAAGGCTAGCAGGCAGTTGGGGATTGACGTCTCGACTCTCTCTCGAAAATGCAAAAAATATCAGATAGCGATTCCAACCCGCTAGGCAAATACCGACCGTTTCTTTTGTGGTTTCGCAAAAGCTTTTGTCATTTTGCAATATGAAAGATCTAGATAATCTGGAGTTTGTTGCGTTTTTGCAAAATACACCCAGCCGAAACCGCATTATTCGACAGTTTTCCGCCTTTTTTTATTGGCATGAATATTGCTATTATACTGATCCAGGATTATTCGAAGGGGGAATCTGCCGATATTTGTAACCGGTGTTATGCCGCTTGACAAGAAACATGCTTCGAAGCGGTAAAGTGATTGGCAAAGAGTTCAAAAAGTCGAAAAAGGGGGATTTTTATCGTGAAAAAATGTTTGACTTTTTTAGCAGCTTTTTCGCTTATGGCGGGAGTACTTACCGGTTGCGGCAGCAGTTCGGGCGGCTCCGGCGGAGATACGCTGAGAATCGGTGTGGCAGCACCGCTTTCCGGGGCTTCCGCGCAGGACGGACAAGCCATTAAAAAGGGTGCCGAACTGGCAGTGAAAATGGCGAATGACGCCGGTGGAGTAAACGGGAAAAAGATTGAACTGGTCGCTGAGGATGACAAAACGGATCCGAAAGAAGCGGCGATTGTCGCCAACAAGCTGGCGACGGACTCTTCCATACTGGCGGTAGTGGGACACTTTAACAGTTCCGCAACGCTGGCTGGAGCGCCGATTTACAACAAAAACAAGATTGTGGAGATCTCACCGGGATCAAGCTCTCCTGCGGTAACCGATGCTGGCCCTTACACGTTCCGCGTCATCACGACAGATGCTTTCCAAGGTGAATACGTAGCGAAATGGACCGCCGAAGAAGGCTTTAAAAAAGTGGCGGTGATCTACGAAAACACGGATTACGGTCTGGGCTTGGCGGATGTGTACAAGAAGGCAGTAGAAGCAAACGGCGGACAAGTCGTCGCGATGGAATCCTACATCCTGGGCCAAACCAAGGACTTCTCGCCGATCTTGACCAAGATCAAACAGCAGAATCCGGATCTTCTGTTTGTCGGCGGTCTGTACAATGAGGCAGCCCTGATCGCCAAACAGTCCAAGACACTCGGGCTAAACGTACCGTTTATGGGAGTGGACGCGCTCTATTCCAATGCCCTGATCGATCTGGGCGGAGACGCTGTAGAAGGATTCTTGCTGCCCGGCTTCTTCAATTCTTCCAGTGAAAAAGAAAACGTCAAGGCTTTCGTGAAGGCTTTTGAAGACGCGTACAAAGAATCCCCGAGCACCTATGCCGCTTACGCATTTGATGCAACGCAAATCATCATTAAGGCCATGAAGGAAAAAGGAGCAGACCGGCAGTCGATTGCCGATTATCTCACGACGCTGAAAGGCTATGAAGGCGTAACCGGCGTCCATGACTTTGACGAAAACGGCGATGTCATGAAAGAACCTGAGAAGCTGATTGTGAAGGACGGTAAATTCCAAACTTACAAGAAATGACATCTTCCCGGGTGAAAGGATGGTTCCTTTCACCCGAGATTCCCTAAAGGAGCGATCGAATTGCTGTCTCAACAAATAATTAACGGGATCACGATCGGAGCGATATACGCGCTTATTGCCCTCGGGTATACGATGGTCTATGGAATCATGAAAATTGTCAACTTTGCTCATGGCGATATCTTCATGATGGGTACATTCTTCGGTCTGTACATTATCAAGTATTTTAACGCCCCGTTTTTTGTCGCATTTATTCTGGCCGCGTTGTTTACCGCTTTGCTCGGCATGGTAGTGGAGAGACTAGCCTATCGCCCGTTGAGATTTACCGACAGGATTGTTCCTTTGATCAGCGCTATGGGTGTCTCCATCTTCCTCGTGAATCTGGCCCAGTTGGTCTGGGGAACGGAAACCCACCCATTTCCCAAAGTGTTTCCGATCAAGACGTATACGTTTAACGGGATTACCATCTCCAGCATTCAGATTTTGATTCTGGTCTTGTCGGTCATTCTGATGATCGGGCTTCACCTGTTCGTGACGAAGACGCGCATCGGAACCGCGATGCGGGCGACCTCAATGAGCATCACGAACGCCAAATTGATGGGGATCAACACCAATTTCATCATTGCCATTACGTTTGCCGTCGGTTCGGCATTGGCTGCCGCCGCAGGCATCCTGGTGGGAATCTACTATGACGCCGTTTACCCGACGATGGGTTATTCTGCCGGCTTGAAGGCATTTACTGCGGCCGTATTGGGCGGAATCGGCAATATTCCGGGAGCCATGGCAGGCGGACTGCTCCTGGGGATCACCGAGAATTTGGGTGCTGCTTACATCTCGTCGCAGTATCGGGACGCCATTGCTTTCATCATCCTGATCGTGGTCCTGATGGTAAAGCCGACAGGTATCTTTGGCAAAAAAGAAATCAACAAAGTGTAGGTGGGACCATTTGAAATCAACGAGGTTGCTCAAGATTGTCGCTGCGCTGCTCATTTTGGCCTTGCCGCTTTGGTTAAAGAATGAGTACATGTTGCACATCGCCATTTCCATCGGCATTTACATCATGCTCGCACTCAGTCTGAATACGATTGTCGGGTATGCCGGCCAGTTTGCGCTGGGCCACGCCGCGTTTTACGGAATCGGCTCCTATGTCACGGCCTTGCTTTTGCTCAATACCGATCTCTCGTTCTGGCTGGTGCTGCCGATAGCCGGACTGGTGACTGGGTTGTTCGGGTTCATCCTGGGAAGTCCCGTCATCAGGCTGCGGGGGGATTACCTCGGGATCGTCACATTGGGCTTCGGGGAAATCATCCGTCTGATTTTTGTCAACTGGGTGGATGTAACCCGCGGTCCGATGGGGCTGCCCGGGATTCGCTCCCCGGAGCTGTTCGGATACACCTTTTCCAGCTCAGCCGACTTCTATTACCTGGTGCTGGTGCTGGTGGCGATTACCGTGCTGGTCATCTACCGGGTCGTTCACTCGGGAATGGGTCTCAGCCTGCTCACCGTAAGAGAAGACGAGGTTGTCGCCGAATCGATCGGGATTCGCCCGACCAAATACAAGCTGATCGCCTTTACGATCGGCGCGCTGTTTGCAGGTGTCGCCGGCGCTTTTTACGCTACCTACATCTCCTTCATCAGCCCGGACTCCTTCCTGTACACCGACTCGGTGATGATCCTCGCCATGGTAGTGCTCGGAGGGATGGCGAGCGTCGCAGGCTCGGTCCTGGGTGCGATCGTTCTGGTCGTCACGCCGGAGCTGCTTCGCTTTGCCAGCGATTACAGAATGATGCTGGTCGGCTTGGCGATTGTTCTGATGATGGTGTTCAAGCCGCAGGGCTTCTGGGGTGAATCGCGGCGAAAGCGCAACTTCTACGGCAAAGAGAAGGCCGACAAGCCGCAAAAAAGCCCGGCCGCCGTATCTGATTCCAACAGCGCAACCTAGATTGCGGGCGTATGCCAGGAGGTGAGACAACGAGATGGAAGTATTGAAGCTGGAAGGCGTTACCGTAAAATTCGGCGGCCTGGTCGCCGTCAACAACGTGGATCTGACAATGAACAAGGGGGAAATCCTCGCCTTGATCGGTCCGAACGGAGCAGGAAAAACAACCCTGTTCAACCTGTTGACCGGCATTTACACCCCGACGTCGGGAAAGATCACGTTCAAGCAGAGGGAGATCAATGCCTTCAAACCCTATAAACGGGTGGAGATGGGGATTGCCCGCACCTTTCAAAACATCCGCTTGATCAAGAGCTTGACTGTTTTGGAAAACGTCCTGGTCGCCCACCGGGAGTGTCATTCGGAGGGGGTGTTCCAGTCGATTTTCCTGACGCGGGCTGTCAGAGAAAAACGAAAGAGGATAGTCGAGGAGTGCATGGACGTCCTGCGCACAGTGGGGCTCCACACAAAGGTGAATGAACTGGCCAGCAACCTGCCCTATGGCGAGCAGCGGCTGCTGGAAATCGCCAGGGCCATGGTCACCAAATGCCAACTTCTTTTGCTCGACGAGCCGGCAGCCGGGATGAACTCGCAAGAGAAGCAGTCCCTGGTCGATTTGATTCGCCTGCTGTCGAAGAAGTACGAGATGGAAATCTTGCTGATTGAACACGATATCCGCATGGTCATGAGCATTGCAGATCGTGTCGTCGTTCTCGACCACGGAGAAAAAATTGCCGAAGGCGTCGGAGCAGAAGTTCAAAATAATCCTAAAGTCATCAAGGCCTATTTGGGAGAGGAGATCGAAGAAAATGAGTGAACAAAACATCTACGGCAACACACCTTGCTTCCTGGGGGCAAAAAACATCTCGGCGGACGGCAACACAGATGACGTCGATGTCGTGGTTTACGGCGTTCCGTGGGAAGGCGCAGTCACTTGGGGCGACTACACGGGTTGTGAATTGGGACCAAAGGTCATGCGCTTGTGTTCGGCCCGCTATACCGGTTATCTGCCGGAGCTGGACCACATTGACGTATTTGAGCACGTAAAAATCGGCGATTTGGGCGATGTCGATATCGTACCTGCCGACGTAGTGGAAAGCGTCAACCGGATCGAGAGCTTTGCGGATAAAGTCTGGGCTACCGGCAAGTTTCCGATCGCGCTCGGCGGCGACCACGGGATTACCTACCCGATCGTCAAGGCTCTGAGCCAACGGGTGAACGGCAAGGTCGGCATTATCCACCTGGACACGCACTACGACAACAAGCCGAACTATGCCGGCGATCCGTTTGCCCGCTGCTCGCCGTTTGCCCGCCTGTATGAAACCGAGGGCGTGCGCAACGAGAGCATCGTTCACATGGGGATTCACGGTCCGAGAAACGCCGCCGACAACGGCAGACTGGCCAATCAGGTAGGAGCGACGACGCTTACGCTGATGGATATTCGCGCCAGCCGCGATCTGAAGGAATTGGCGAGACAAGCGTACGAGATCGCCAGCAAGGATACGGAAGCAGTCTATCTGAGCATCTGCAGTGACGTCATGGACTATGCGTTCAATCCGGGCGGTCCGGCTGACGGCAACGGTTTGACCTCTTTTGAGCTGCTGACGCTCGTCTATGAATTCTGCAAGATGGGCATCCGCGGCATGGACTTCGTAGAGGTGTACCCGCAGCAGGATCCCAACAAGTTTTCGGCGCACTTTGCCTCTACTCTCGTTTTGTATGCGTTAGCGGGCAATATCCACAAGAACTCCAAATCCGACAGAGGAGCAAAGGAACATGTTGCAAATTGAGGGGCTCTCGATTCACTATGGCGTCATACCGGCGGTGAAGAAACTGAATATCGAAGTAAAGCAAGGAGAAGTGGTCACATTGATCGGGGCCAACGGTTCCGGCAAAACGACGACTCTGCGCGGCATTTCCGGTATTACGAGAGCCAAGGAAGGCAAAATCCTCTTTCAGGGCAAGGACATTACCAAGATGGAAGCCCATCAAATCGTCGCGATGGGAATCTCTCAGGTGCCGGAAGGACGCGGTGTCTTCCCGGACTTGAAAGTGATTGAAAACCTGTATATGGGCGCATACCTGCGGCGTGACAAAAAGCAAATCCAACAGGACGTAGAAGAGGTCTTTCACCTCTTCCCCCGCCTGGAGGAGAGAAAGGAACAGGTCGCCGGAACGCTCAGCGGCGGGGAGCAGCAGATGCTGGCGATGGGCAGGGCGCTTATGTCCAAGCCCAAACTGCTGCTGCTCGATGAACCGTCCATGGGACTGGCGCCGATTATCGTGAAAGAGATCTTCAAGATCGTCAAGCGGATCAACGAAGAGGGAACGACCGTGCTTCTGGTTGAACAAAACGCCAACATGGCGCTTTCGGTCGCCCATCGCGGATACGTCCTGGAAACAGGGGAAATCGTAGAGCAGGGCACGGTGACGGAGCTGCAAAACAACGACAAAATCCGCAAAATTTATCTGGGCATCCATTAATGGAGATAAAACGAGAGTGGAAGGTGGAACCTATGTCAGAGGAAAAAGACACCAATCAACAAGAGGAAAAAGAGCGCCTGGAACCCGCCTCGATGTACTCGATCATGGCGAAGCTGTTTGCCTGTGTAGCCAAAGAGGTAGTCGACCGTTTTGGCGAAGAGGGCAAGGCAGCCGTTATGGAAGGCGTCAGAGTGTTTGGAGAAGAGCGGGGCCGGGAGATTGCCAAAAGAGCGGCGATGGTTGGCGAGCCCAACGGGATTGAAAATTACCTGCCCAATTACGATATGGGACGCTCCACGCTCTTTGAGTATACGACCGAGATGCATCCGGCCGTCATTGAGCAAAATTTTACCAAATGCGCGTTCGCGGATCAGTGGAGGAAGGACGGCATGGAGGAGTATGGCATTCTCTACTGCAAAATGATCGATCCGGCGATCGCCCGCGGCTTTAATCCGAACTTCGAAGTCGTTCACGACAAGTACCTGCTGAAAAATGACGGCGCGTGCCATTTTCTGTTTCAAATGAAGGAAGACAAGGAAAAAGAGACCAACTAAGCCATTAAAAGGAAATGATCCTACGTGAAACAGGCACATACAGAGCAATGGTCAGCACTTTTGCATGAATGGGTCGAATCCGCCCGTCCCCACCACGCCCAAGGGCGGTGTGCAGATTATATCCCCGCATTGGCGCAGGCAAATCCGGCCAATCTGGGGATCTGCCTCCTCGCTGCCGACGGCACTCTCCTGCGGGCGGGGGAATGGGACGTACCTTTTACCATGCAGAGCATTTCAAAAGTGATCAGCTTTATCACCGCTTGCATGGAACGGGGTATTTCCCGGGTAACCGAATCGGTAGATGTCGAACCTACGGGGGATGCCTTCAATTCGATCGTCCGCCTGGAAAATCGCCCTGGCAAACCGTTTAACCCGCTGATCAATGCCGGGGCGATTACCGTGGCCTCGCTGCTTCCCGGTGCCACGCCGGCAGATAGACTGGAGTGCGTGCTGGGTCTGCTGGAGCGGATCATCGGGAATCGGCCAACGATCAATGAACAAGTGTACCGCTCGGAGTGGGACTCGGCACACCGCAACCGCGCTCTGGCCCACTACCTCAAAGAACTGGGATATCTGGAATCGACAGTCGACGAGGCGCTGGAGGTCTACTTTAAGCTTTGTTCGATAGAGGTGAACACGTCCCATCTGGCAGAGATCGGGCTGACGATCGCCTGTGACGGATTGCACCCCTTGCGCGGGCAAGCCATTATCCCGAAAGAAGTAGCGAGGATCAGCAAAGCGCTGATGCTCACCTGCGGCATGTACAACGCCTCGGGCAAGTATGCCGCCTATGTCGGTGTCCCGGCCAAAAGCGGGGTATCAGGCGGGATCATGGCGACTGTACCTCCCCGGGTAAGAGACGAAGGACTTCCCTTCCTTGACGGCTGCGGCATCGGCATCTTCGGCCCGGCTGTAGACGACAGCGGGAACAGTGCGGCAGGAGGCGTCCTGCTCAAGCAAGTTGCGAATCAGTGGGATTTGAGCATCTTTTAACAACTTGCGTCAGAAGTCTCCTTCCTCAGCGAAGCAGGTGGGAGATGAATGACGCCGTTCCCGAACCTCTTCGCTGGACATAGGCAGGGAAGCATGTATTTGTTCTCGGCATTCTGATGCGGAAATATTCCCTAAACAAGAACGTATGTGTGGTATAATAGAATATAGAACAAATGTTCTTGATAAGGGGTGTTTCCTTGATTCGTGCTCAAATCGTACGGTTTCATGCCTCAAAACGAGATATCGAGCGACTCTATGCCTGTA
>NZ_JBJQOQ010000053.1:0-22427 GCF_046036945.1 Brevibacillus sp. B_LB10_24
ATTGAAGGGTAGCGCCTATAGTGGTACAATCCTTATTATAAAAGGATTTGTACCGCTTTTTTTGTTCTAAATTAGAGATTTGATGCTAATTTGATGTTAAAGGGGTGTTTAATATGTTTGATGCTAAGAAGTATCTCAAAGACTGTGGTCATCCATCTCTCATAATTGAAAAAGCATCCAGACAGGCAGAGTTATTTTTCATGAACTTGGAAAGGGCGACTGGT
This sequence comes from Brevibacillus sp. B_LB10_24, assembly GCF_046036945.1. NCBI lineage: Bacteria > Bacillati > Bacillota > Bacilli > Caryophanales > Paenibacillaceae > Brevibacillus > Brevibacillus sp. B_LB10_24. Next base: position 225 of record NZ_JBJQOQ010000053.1, read on the forward strand.
AGAGAGTTGACTGAACTTGAAAAAAGAAAATTAACTTGGCTGGCTACTGATGACTGGGAGACGGTTGGTGTATTTAATAAACTTTTTGCGGAGTTGCCGTCAAGATAGGGGGATACATATGCCAGTTTATAAGAACGAAAAGGCGAAAAACAAGAAATGGTGGTACCAGTTTTATACTGGAGAGATCAAGAACGGCATAAGAGAGAGAATCACCAAACGTGGCTTTAAGACGAAAAAAGAAGCAGAAAAGGCGATGATCGAAGCCCAAGCAGCTTTACAAAAGGGCGAGTACATTGAGCCGAGCAAAAAACTTATGCGCGACTATTTTCATGAGTGGATCAAAACTAAACACAATCTGGAGAGGGTAACTTTAGAGTTATATCATTCCTACATGCGCCATCACATCATACCTGAACTTGGTAATATTCCACTTGGCAAACTCTCAGCCCACGATATCGAGATGTTCCTAGATGCCTTGCACAAAAAGGGACTGGCAGCCTCTACAGTGAAGCGTATTTTCTCTGTTGTTAACGCGGCGCTAAATGCAGCTGAAACAAAAGACCTAGTCACAAAGAATGCAGCCGACAAGGTCGAGAAGCCACAGGTCTCAAGCCGGAGACAGCTGGTTGTGTGGGAACCTGCATTTGTGAGTGAGTTTCTTGAAAAGACTAGGTATGCCAGCCGTTACTGGATAGCAGTTTACCTTGCTGTTATGACCGGAATGAGGCAGGGAGAGATCTTGGGCCTACGGTGGTCTGATATCGACTTTGAAAAGCGTATCATTACCATTCAGCAGACAGTGAATCGGCACAGGGAGATCAAGCCAGGCGCAAAGACAAAGAAGAGTATCCGATCGGTTGCATTGTCTCCTGAAACGATTGAGGTATTAAAAGATCACCGTCAGTTCATCCTGCAGGAAAGAGTTGCACTCGGTCCTGCTTATGAAAACAACGATTTGGTAGTCTGCACCAAATTCGGCGGACCAGTTACACAGCGGGCCATCCAAAAGGTCTGGACCAGCTTTCTCAAAAAGACAGGAGCACCGAAGATTACGTTCCACGATTTGCGGCACACACATGCCAGTCTGTTAATCAAGCAGGGCGTTCATATCAAGGTTATTTCCGAACGCCTTGGTCATTCCTCCGTATCGATCACTATGGACACATACGGTCATCTCATGCCAAACATGCAAGAGGATGCAGCTGCTGGTCTTGACTCCATAATTAAAACAACAGCTACTAATAAATAACCATAGATGCCTAGGAAATTAATAGAATAACTCAAAGAAGCAACACAGAACGAGACGCTTTTTCCGGTGTATAGTTATAGCATGGAAATCAAATCAAAGCCGCCTACGGGCGGTTTTTTCGATGGCGATTTCCTTTTGAAGGGACTGCGCATTCGTGGGCCTATCGGATTTACGGAGGTGCGCCGGGAAATAGGAACGCCTGCTTGACGAAGCCGTGTTCCTCCGGGACTCCGATATTAACCCATGTACCAATTTGTACATTGGAACTCCGGCTTCCTAATGGGTTGCCGGTTTTGAAGCTTTCGCGCGGTTGAAGTAGGTGTCGCGAGCCGGATATCGCTGTTGTTGCCCCGGTGATGGGAACGAATCGCAAAACCGCGTAAGGGAATCCGCCAGTGGATAGCGGGGCGGGCTTGGGTACAGTTTGTGGGTTGCAGGTGCCTCCCGAATCAGCGCATGACGGGCCTGGTGAGTGCCAGATACCTGCTGCGCTTATATGGGGACTCCGTTATGGGACGACGGACAAGCCGGGAGTTGGGGAACGCGTGAGACCGGCATATAGACATGATGCATAAAGTCAATTGACAGCCACTCGGATAACCGGGTGGTTTTTCTATATGGAGGGATCTGAATGAACTGGATTATCAAGCTTACTCTCTGGCTGGCGCCATACGGTAGACCGCAGCCACGGAACCGCCAAGAGCGTAGACATGGCCGGTCAACCTGAGAAGTAGCGAACAGGGAATTTTTTATTCGAGGGTAGGCCGCCGCGCTCCTCGGTCCCTGCTCAGTACCTCTCATAATCGAACACGCCAATCCTCCCTAAAGTGCTATCGCGTCCACGACAAGCAGGGGCAAATGCTTGAACGTTGCACCACTCCTATGGCCCGTGACCACAGCGGTTAAGGATTGTCTCGTGGGCGCAAAGATCGGCCGCGTCAGTAAGTGTCGATCAAACAACGCGAACCGCAGGCCGCGGGTCCTTCCAGGGGTCCAAAAAGCCTGCGGGTGCGCGTGACCCCGAAAATCATCTAGGTATAAAATTTTTTCAATGGGATTTTCTTTCCAAAAGGTGAGGCTATGAAAACAAAAACGGACATCTCCGATCTTATCGTCAGTACCGATACCTTGGCCACTTTGTTGGGATTCACAAGACAGCGAATTAACCAGCTTGCCAAAGAGGGCATTTTGGAAAAACAAGCTGCCGGGCGCTATCCGCTCATGAAAAATGTGCAACGGTACATTGAGTATCTACGGACAGGTGTAAAAGACAAAGGTGATGGCGACGAAGAGGCGCAGGCAAAATACTGGGAAGAAAAAGCGCTCCACGAAAAGGCGAAACGGGAAACAGCGGAGTTAAAGCTTGGCCAACTGAAAAATCAGCTGCATGATGCGGCAGATGTGGAGCTGGTTATGACCAACATGCTGGCGACATTCCGTAGCCGGATTCTATCCATACCTGAAAAAGTTTCGCCAAAGGTTCTCGGCGTGAAAAATCTGTCCGAGATTAGCGATGCAATCAATACAGAGGTGTTGGAGGCACTCGCAGAATTGAGTGAGTATGACCCAGGGATGTTTGCAGGAGTGGGTGTAGATGAAACAGAAGACGGTCAACCTATTCCGGAAGATCTTGAAATCGGTGGCTCCACCGCCGAAATTGACGATCAGTGAATGGGCGGATCGGTATCGTAAGCTTTCAAGGGAGACTTCCGCTGATCCGGGCCAATGGCGAACAGAAAGAGCGCCGTATCAGCGGGAAATCATGGATAGCGTTACGGATCCACGCATCGAAAAAGTGGTCGTCATGTCGTCCTCGCAGGTGGGGAAATCAGAAATCATCAACAATGTGATCGGCTATTACATCGACGTTGACCCCGGGCCAATGTTGATGGTTCAGCCGAGGATCGAAGACGCTGAGGATTATTCGAAGCGCCGGATCGCTCCGATGATTCGAGATACTGAGGTGCTGGCTGAAAAAGTTGCCGATTCAAAAACCAGGGATTTGAACAATACGATTCTTATGAAAGTGTTCCCTGGCGGATTTTTGGCAATTGGCGGTGCAAACAGCCCTGCCGGTTTGGCCAGTCGACCTATCCGAATTCTGTTGTGTGACGAGGTAGACCGTTTTCCGGATAGTGCCGGTAGCGAAGGAGACCCGATCAAACTGGCAGAAAAGCGGACAATCACGTTCTGGAATCGGAAAAAGGTCTTTGTTTCCACGCCTACGATAAAAGGCGCGTCACGAATTGAACAAGAATATGAGATGGGGACTCAGGAAAAGTGGAGCGTTGAGTGCCCGAACTGCGGCAATTACCACGCAATTGTCCTACGGGATATCCGGTTCGATCATGAAATCCACGAGGCAGGAAATCGCAAGATATATCAGGTTCATGATATTTTTTGGCGCTGCCCATCCTGTCTTGAGCAGTTTGACGAATTTACAATGAAACGCCAACCTGCGAAATGGATTGCAGATAATCCAATCGCGCGCGAAAACGGCGTCCGCAGCTTTTGGCTGAATGCCTTTGTCGCACAATGGGTGTCCTGGAAGGAAATTATTCAGGAATTTTTGGAAGCGAAAGACGATCCGGAAAAATTCAAGGTGTTTTACAACACTACGCTTGGCGAGTCGTGGGAAGACCGCGGCGAGCAAATGGAGGAAGACACGCTGCTCAATCGGCGCGAGTCGTATCCAGCCGATCTTCCGGATGGCGTGCTGCTTCTCACGGCCGGGGTAGATACCCAGGACGATCGGCTGGAGTATGAGATCGTAGGATGGGGGAAGGATCACGAGAGTTGGGGTATTGAATACGGGGTGATTATCGGGAAACCGGATAATCCCCGAACGATGCAGCAGCTCGATGACGTGCTGAATCGAGTGTTTCGGTTCGCGGATGGAAAAGGATTGAAAGTTGCGTGTACCTGCATCGACTCTGGCGGCCACTATACGTCCGACATTTACAAGTACACCAAGCGGAATGAACAGCGCAGAATCTTGGCGGTTAAAGGGCAGGGCGGTCCCGGCATTCCGCTGATTCACAGGTATTCCCGGAACAACAAGGAGAAAGCACTGCTTGTGATTCTTGGCGTTGACGACGGCAAAAGCAGCATTTACTCCGCTTTAAAGGTTCAGGAACCAGGCCCAAAATATTGCCATTTTCCAAACGATGATAGCCGCGGCTATGATCGTTTTTATTTTCAAGGGCTCCTTTCTGAGAAACTGGTCCCGCGGAAGAAAAACGGGGTAACCCGATTTACGTGGGAGAAGATTTCAACCAGCGCCCGGAACGAAGCGTTGGATGCTCGCAACTATGCCATGGCGGCCAGGGAAATTTTGAATCCGAATTACGACGCGTTGGAGCGGCGACTCAAGGGAATTTCTGCTCCCGTCTCCTCAACGTCAAAGAAGAAGCCGGAAGCCAAAAAACAACTGGTGAAAAAATCAAGTATCTGGTAGGTGAGAGAAATGGGGCAAAGAGAACGAATACAAGCGCGGCTCGATATTGTCAATCAGCGCCTTGAGATGTACTACAAGGCAGAGGCGGCAATCCTGGAGGGAGCCCAATCCTACCAGTTCGGTTCTCGGCAGATTACGAGGGCTACTCTTCCAGGTGTGCAAGCTGAGATCCGGGAGCTTGAAAGGCGGAAGGCAGAACTCGAAACTGCGTTGGCATCAGGGAATTCGGATAAGCGAAAAGCGGTTCGAGTTCTGTTCCGGGACCTTTGAAAGGGGTGATGTAGCTTGTGAAATTCATCGACAAAACGATAGCCTGGTTTTCCCCATCAACAGCTTTGCGACGCGAGCATTCCCGCGCAAGGCTATCACTGCTGCAGCGATTCACGAATAGCGGCTACTCACATAACGGGGCAAGCAGGAAGAAAAAATCCATGCAAGGATGGAACAGCACTAGTCGAAGCCCCCAGGAGGATGTGGGGAAAAATCTAAACCTGCTTCGGGAGCGAAGCCGCGATCTTTATATGGGCGGCGGGCTCGCAACCAGCGCGATCAAAAAAAATCAGTCCAACGTACTGGGATCAGGTTTGGAACTGAAGTGCCAGTTGAATTATCGGATGCTTGGATTGACACCAGAGCAAGCGAAGGAGTGGGAAGAGAGGACCGAGTTTGAATTCAAGCTGTGGGCAGAATCGAAGGTGGACAACACCGGACTGAACGATTTCTACGATGCCCAGCGGATTATGTTGACCGGCTGGCTACTCAACGGCGACTCGCTTTCCGTTACGAAATACGCCGATCGACCAGAGGGTATGAATCCATACAGGCTACGTTTGCATCTGATCGAAGCTGACCGTCTGAACACGCCGACTTCCGTCTCGCCTTATTCATCTGGTGTTTTCGGCGTTACCGATTTCGCTCTGACCGAGTATATCGAGTTGCCGAACGGGGGCAAGATCCAAAACGGCGTGGAAACGGACGAAAATGGAAAGGTTGTAGCCTTCTGGATCAGCAACCGGTATCCGAATAGCCTCTTGCCAACACGCAAAACGATCGAGTGGGCACGTGTAGAAGCCTACAACCCGATAAGCGGATTACCAAATGTCCTCTTCGTCATGGACCAGGAAAGAGCTGAACAGTATCGCGGTGTTCCCTACCTGTCCCCCGTGATTGAGCAGCTGAAGCAAATCAGCCGGTACACGGAAGCGGAAATTGTAGCTGCCATTATCAACAGCTTCTTCACGGCGTTCATCACGACAGGAGGGAACAAAAATGACCTCCCGTTTGGCGATTCAATTTCCGAGGAAGATCAGCTCAACCTAACCCCGGAGGAGAGGCTCGCAAGCTATGAAATGGGACCGGGTACGATGAATGTTTTGGGGCCAGGGGAAAGCGTTACGTTTGGCGATCCTAAGCACCCTATTTCCGGATTCGAGACTTTCACGAAAGCGATGGCTCAACTTGTAGGCGCAGCACTTGATATACCATACGAGATGCTTCTCGGCGTGTTCAATTCCAGTTATTCGGCAAGTAGAGCGGCGTTGCTGCAAGCCTGGCGTCCTTTCCGTGACCGGCGCGATTGGTTTGCCCATGATTTCTGTCAGCCGGTCTATGAAACATGGTTGTTTGAGGCTGTGGCTACCGGGCGGATTCAGGCACCCGGTTTTTTCGCTGATCCAATAAGACGAAAACTTTGGAGTCAGGCCATTTGGATCGGGCCATCGCCAGGACAAATCGACCCAACGAAAGAAGTTCAAGCTGCTGTTTTGCGAATCAACAACGGATTCAGCACACACGAACGCGAGACTGCGGAACTGACAGGAATGGATTGGGATACGAACATCGAAGTCCTGAAACGGGAACGGGAGGCTTTACAAGGATTGCCACAGTCAGCGACAAAACCATCGAACGAAGGAGGTGAGAACAAAAATGGCGCCCAAGCTTAAATTTTGGAATCTGGTAAACACTGACAGTGAAAACGCCGACCTGTATGTATACGGGACAATTACGAACGGCGATGGGTGGATTTACGAGTGGTTCGGAATGGAAGCGACTGATCAAGTCGAATTTATCCGGGAACTCAATGCCCTCGGTACAAAGAAAAACATCAACGTGTACATCAACAGCGATGGCGGCGATGTGTATGCAGCACACACGATTCACAATGTGCTGAAGCGTAACCCAGCAAACATCACCGTGTATATTGACGGAATCGCGGCGTCTGCGGCATCGATCATTGCGATGGCTGGCGATGTGGTGAAGATGCCAGTCAATTCAACACTCATGATTCACGACCCGCTGATTGGTATTAGCGGGTATTTTAATGCGCAGGACTTGGCCGGTATGAAGGATGTACTGGACCAAGTGAAAAATGGGATCGTTGCTGCTTATGCGGCTAAATCCGACCTTCCCGAGAAAGAAATCGCAAAGATGATGAGCAAAGAAACGTACTTGACGGCCAAGGAAGCTGTAGAAAAGGGCTTTGCAGATGAGGTTCTGTACGACAAACAAATCGAAGTCGTAAACGCTGGCAAGTACGTAATTGTCAACTCACTCAGCTTTGAGATGGATAGGCTGAAAGGAAATCCGATGCTGAAAATTAACCCAGAAAGGATGGAACCCATGGGAGAACAATTTCAAAACCCAATTGTAACCAACGCGGTGCAGACACCTGTTGCACAAACACCCCCTGCAGTAGCAACCACATCGACACAAGTACCTACTCCTGCACCTGCACAAGCGGCAGCTCCGACGGCAAACACAACGATTGACTTTGCGGCCCAGGAGCGCGCGCGACTGAAAGCAATCGATGAAATCGCGGCCAACATCGATCCAGAGCTGGTGAACGAGGCCAAATATGGAGAGAACCCGATGACAGCTGAGCAACTTGCTTTCCGCGCCATGAAAGAAGGCAAAATGCTCAATACCGGTCTGTTTGAAGCTGCAGTACAGGCCAACAAAACAGCGGGAACAGAAGGCGTGCAGGCCCAAGCACAGCCGCAAGGGACTGAAAAGGAATATGATTTGAACAACATCAAGGACGTAAACGCCATCTTCGCCCAAATTGCAGCAAGCTCGCACATGGGCCGACTGTAAAAGTGAAAAGGAGGTAACAAACCATGCCTGATTTTGGAACTGTAGAAAATCGCACGTTGTTTGCCGGGACAGAGATCCCTGCCATGACTTCTTCCGTTACTGTTCTTGCAGGTCAGGGCGTCCTGAAGACCGGCTCCATCCTTGGGAAGGTAACTGCCGATGGAAAGTACAAGCTGGTGAATAAAGCTTCCGCAGATGGTAGTCAAGTCGCGTCCGTGGTCCTTGCGGAAGATCTCGATACCACGGGTGCTGATCAGGTGGCTGTCGTTTATACGTCTGGCCTGTTTAACGCCGATTCACTGAGTGTGGCTGCTGGCGATACCGTTGAGGCCCACAAAGAAGAGCTGCGGGATGGGAATATCTACATCAAAACGGACTATTAAGAAAGGGTGATTAAGCCATGAAAATCAGACAAAGCGCCATTCAAAACCGAATTTTCCGTCCGCAAAACGTCGCGGCAGTAACCGGCGGAAATGTCAACATCTATGAACCACAAACGATGCAGCCTGCATTCGAAAAGCGGATGCCGGTCACCACGTTTCTCCGAAACACCTTTTTCCCAGGGTTTTCAACCTTCCCTACGGAAACTGTACTGATGGACTTTTACAAAAACCGCCAAAAGATCGCCCCTTTTGTTGCAGAAGGATCCAAGCCTGTGAATATCCGTCGCGAAGGATACGAGACAAAAGTGTACAAACCACCGTACATCGCGCTTTCTGCACCATACGATACAAAGCTGCTGCAAGGCCGTTTGCCTGGTGAGCAGGTGTTTGGCGGTATGACGCCAGAGGAGCGAGCGGTGGCGTTGATGCAGCGGGACTACCAAGAGCTGGATGACATGATCGTGCGCCGAGAGGAAGCGATGTTTGCCGATCTTCTCCAAAACGGGACCGTCACCATCACCGGGTACGTCGACGACAGCGCAACGCAGGTGCGAACCGAAACCATTGACTATGGCTTCGACAACGTGCTCAACCTCACGGGTGCAGACCAGTGGAGCGATGCCTCGTCTGATAAGTACGAAGATCTATACAACGCCGTGTCGAAGGTTCGGCAGGCGGGGTACAACCCGACGATTGTTATCCTGGGCGAAGGTGCATGGAATAACCTGCGGAAAGACAGCAACTTCATGGACAAGTACATGGATCTGCGATATGCCCAATTCGGCATGATCAATCCGCAACTGAGCCTTCGCAACGGGAACGGTTTTGCATACATTGGCCGACTGTCTGAGCTCGGGGTTGATTTGTACCAATACATCGCATGGTACTATGACGAGACAACCCAATCCCTCAAACCGTACATCGAACCAAACAAGGTGATCGTTGGTGCGACGAACCTTGGCGAGGTACTCTACGGTGCCACGACAATGATTCCGGAGGATTCGATCGATTACGTTACAGTTGAAGGACCGCGCGCCACAAAAGTAACCGTCGACCGAAACACAGATACGAAATCGCTGATCGTGAAGTCCCGCCCGATCCCGAAACCATTTGACGTGAGTGCATGGGCCGTGATCAATACCGTGACAGGATAAGGAGGGATCCGGCCATGAGATATGAAGTGAAAAAAGGGACGGTAAAGCATAAAGGAGTCTTTTATCCGAAAGGCTCCTTTTTTGATGCCGAAAAACACGAGGTTAAAGGGTTGATCGCCACAGGTGCGCTCGCCCCTGTACAATTTGAACCACTAGACAGCAGCGGGGGAGCGGGGGAAAGAGATGCAATTTCGACTCCCCAGACTGACATGACGATTGAAGAACTTAAAAAGTTTCTGGAGGATGCAGGATTTGAGGAAGTGGAAAGAGTCCTCGAAGCTGAACTTGCAAAACCGGAACCGAGGAAAACGGCGGTTAAGCTGCTGAATGATTGGCTTGAAAATGCGGATGCGCAGCCGCCAACCTTGGATGCTGACGATGTGATCGTCGAATGAATTTCAAAGATTATGTCGCACAAGACACTCGACTGGTGTTCTTCAATCCAGATGAATTTGGTGAGATCCACCATGTTGGCGGCAGGGACATCTGCATTGTGATCGACCATGAAGAGCTTACGAGACGCAAGGCAAATACGACCAACCCGGACGATGGCATCCACGATGCTGAAATTCTGTTTTACGCGAAGCGTGAAGACTTCGCCGGCCGGCCGGCCATCGATGGCTTCCTGACTATGGACGGAAAGCAATACCGTGTTACGTCCGTCCAGGAAGATGATTTTTCATACACCATAGCATTGGCGGCGACTCGATCATGATTACGATCGATGCAAGCAAGCTGAAGGAAGTAGAGGATCGGCTTGGCCAGTATCGGAAAAAGGCTCCTGTGGTGCTTTACCGGGCGATTAACCGAGCTGCTTCTAACTTGAAAACCAATGCTGCCAAAGAAGTACGGAGCACCTACGTTATCAAAGCCGGTGAGATAAAAAGCACGATGACGATCAGCCGTGCTACCAGCAAACGCATCGCAGCTGCTGTCGTTTCACGCGGCAATGCACTGGGTCTGGAGAAGTTTAGCATCCGCCCGGCGCAGCCGCGGCCCGGAAAACCACCGAAAAGCCTGAAGGTTCAGGTCAGAAAAGACAAGAGCATGAAGGACTTGCTCAGCGCTTTCGTTGCAAATGTTCAGGGAAATCGGGTATTTGAACGTGCAAAGGGAAGGACCAAGCGCCGGAAACGAAGCGACGGGCAGTGGACAGAGCTGCCGATCACACGTCTTTTTGGCCCACCTGTTCCGATCATGCTGGAAAATGAGGGCGTCCGAAGCAGGTTGGAAGCCGAGGCGGCAAAAGTGTTTGAGAAGCGGCTTGAGCATGAAATCAAGCGCGTTTTGGAGGGGAACGGATGAGCACGCCATATTTGCTGCAGGTGGCCTTGGTCGAAGAGATCAAGGCTCTTTTTGCGGATACACGGTTCAAAAATACCAAAGGCGAGGAAGTGGCGATGAATGTCTACTCGCAATTTGTCCCGGGGAAACGATCCGATCAAGAAGATGATCCCTTTCCGTATGCTATCGTTCGCGTGCAGGAGGGCAATTTATCCGCCTTGACGGAGCCGGAAACGTGCAATGTGCTCATTTTCTTTGGATTTTGGGATGATTCGCTCGACTTCCAGGGATACAAGGATGTGCTGAATGCCATTACCCGCCTGAAAATACACCTGTTTGCCAAAAAGATCATTGATAAACGCTACCGAATCAGCTACCCGTTTGATTGGGCGATCGATGAGGACGGGAAGAATCACCCTTACTATTTCGGCGGTATGCAAACCACATGGGAGCTGCCGCAAGTCCAACAGGAGGTGCATTTCTTTGACTAGGAAACAAACAGCAGTTGCAAATTTGACGGCTGAAACAACGGAAACCGCGGAACCGGTTGAACTGGCTGCGGAACCGACACAGAAAGCGGTGGAAGAGGACACGCTGGAATCTGCACCGGAAAAAAAGCCGAAAAAGAATCAACTGATTTACATCGGTCCCAACCTGCCGGGTGGTTCCCTGGCACAACATACGGTCTTTCGGGACGGGATCCCGAAGCATCTTGATGAGGTAAGGAAGAAATATCCGCAAGTCGATACGCTGATCGTCCCGATTGCGCAGCTGTTGGAGGCACAAGTCGAACTGCGGCGCAAGGGAACGGCAGTACAGCAAGCATATCAGGCGTTGAGCAGAAAGGAGTAGACACATGGATATTAATCATGGCGTATCGGGCAGCGAGGTCGCCACTTCGCTGCTTACCCCAGTAGAGGCTACCGCGAGCTTGCCTGTCGTAATCGGCACAGCCCCGGTCAATCTGTCGACGAAAGATGCATTGCCGGTCAATGTCCCGGTTCTCTGCTATTCTTTTGCGGAAGCGGAAGCCTACTTTGGGTATTCGGACGATTTCGGTAAGTACACCTTGTGTGAAGTGATGGACTCACATTTCCGCTTGTTCAATCTGGCACCTGTCGTGCTGATCAACGTACTGGATCCCGCCGTCCATAAAACGACGGTTCCTCCTGCGGCCGTGAATGTGACGCAAGGAATCGCTACCGTGGAAGTGCAGGGAATCCTGCTTGACAGCGTTGAGGTTCAATCAACAGCGGAACCAAGCGTTACTTATACGCGAGATACCGATTACACGCTTTCCTTCAACGATGACGGACATCTGGTGGTGGCCGTGAAAGCAGGCGGGGCGATTGGCAGCGCGACATCTGTACTGGTCGGTTACGATAAGCTGGACCCGTCAGCGGTAGACAGCACGGAGATCATTGGTGGCGTGGACAGCAACGGGAGATTGACCGGCCTGGAATCGATCAAAGAGGTATTCCCGCGATTCGGCCTTGTGCCCGGATTAATTCTTGCTCCCGGCTACTCTCAAGATCCATCGGTAGCAGCCGTAATGACTGCCAAAGCAAGCAACATCAACGGCGTATTCAATGCATTGGCCCTGACAGACCTGCCCACGGATACTGTGAAACAGTATGCGGATGCGCCGGCCTGGAAAAACAGCAACAACTACACGGATTCACGACAAGTTCCTCTGTGGCCAATGGTGGCCATGAGCGGGAAAAAGTATCATTTCTCGACGCAATTGGCCGGAGCAATCGGGGCAACAGATGCGGCAAATGGCGGTATTCCATATGCCTCACCATCAAACAAAGCGTTGAAGGCGAACGCCGCGGTGCTTACAGACGGAACGGAAGTGTTCCTGGGTCTGGAGGAGGCGAACTACCTCAACAATCAAGGCATTGCGACCGCGCTTAATTTTATCGGCGGATGGAAAACGTGGGGGAACTTCACCGGGGCTTTCCCTGCAGTCACAGACCCGAAAGACAGCCTGATTCCCGTTCGTCGCATGTTCGACTTTGTCATCAACTCCTTGATTCTGACCTACTGGAGTAAGGTCGATGACCCAACCAACAAACGGTTGATCGAAACGGTATCGGACGGCGTGAACATTTGGCTTAACGGCCTAACCTCTTCCGGCTATTTGTTGGGTGGACGAGTTGAGTTTCGCCGGGAGGACAACCCTGACACCGAATTGATGGCAGGGCGCATCAAATTCCGCGTGTTCTTGACGCCGCCTTCGCCAGCACAAAGCATCAGCTTTATCTTGGAGTACGACACATCTTATCTGGCTGCCCTTGCAGCGTAAGGAGGGTAACACATGTCAGAACAAATCTCGGCGATTCTGAATGACTTCAACGCGTACCTTAATGGAACTGATTATCTGGGCGTGGCCGATGTTGACCTGCCTGACCTGGAGTCACTGACAGAAACCATTAGCGGTGCTGGTATTGCCGGTGAAATCGATAGCCCGATTCTGGGACACTTTGCTTCCATGGCGGTAACGATTAACTGGCGCGTCCTGGAAAAGGCAAATTTCAGACTGGCACGGCAGGAAGTCCACCATATTGACTTCCGCGGTTCCATTCAGCGGATCAATAAAAAAACAGGGACTTACGACCAGGTTCCAGTTAAGGTTACCCTTCGCGGAATTCCTAAAAACACGCCACTTGGTAGCTTTGCAAAAGGGTCAACCATGGACAACTCGAACGAGTTGGAAGTGGTGTATCTCAAAATTTTGCATGACGGCGAAACGGTGGTCGAAATCGACAAATTTAACTATGTATGCGTGATCGACGGCGTGGATTATCTCGCCAAAGTACGCTCAAATCTTGGAATGTAGGAGGAAAGATCATGCCAAATGAAAAGCAAGAAGTTGCAGAGGAAACAAAAATGGATGTAGCCACAGCCGTGGTTGAGCCGGACCATTCAAACGTCTATCGGCTGTCTACACCGATTCAGTTCGATGGCAATACCATTACAGAGCTTGATTTGCGGTTCGAAGACTTGACTGGGAAAGACCTAATTCTTTGCGCAAAACAAGCGAGAAGGATTGATCCGCAAGAAGTTCACCCGGGCAGAGCATTGTCGTTATCGTATCAGATCGCGGTCGCGGCAAAGGCTGCAGGCGTAACGCCTGAGCTGTTCGACCAGTTGAAAGCGGATGATTTCACGGTCATTACCCAGATGGCCGAGAATTTTTTATTGCGACGGGGATAGAAGGTAATATTGGAAAGGGCCTCCGAGTTATTGCGGTGGCCCTTTCTTCTTCTATGCCCCATTCAAGTCCTCACGATTGGCTCAACGAAACATTGTCTGATTTAAGGGAATGGGTAGAAGCCAACGAGGAAGTTGAGCAGAAACGCGAACAACAGCGCCAGAAGCTGAAAGCACAAAATCCGGGACATCGTCACACCAGAAAGAAAGCTCGAAGACGAAAGGGGAGAAGGTAGTTGGCAAAAGAATACAAAACCACCTTTTCATTCGGGGGAGAGCTAAACCCGACGTTTTCGAGTGCGGTGGAAAAAGCGCGTGACGGAATCAAAGGCCTGGAAAAAGAGGCCGGGAAAGCAGAAGGCGTCTTCGGGCAACTGACCAAGTCCGTCGGTGGGTTCGGGAAGATTGTCTCCAGAGTTGCGCAATACACCGGGGCATTCGCGCTGGTAACGGGCGTCACCGACGCCATTGGCAACATGACCAGTTCTATCGTGGGCTTTCAGGACTCGATGGCTCAGCTGCAGGCTTCGACCGGGGCAAGCGTGCAGGACATGCAGGCGCTCGCGGAATCCGCAAAAAACCTGTATAACCAGAATCTCGGGGAAGACTGGAACGATGTCGCCAATTCTTTGAGCCTGGTAAAACAGGTAACACAGCAGACAGGGGCAGAGTTGGAGAGCACCACGAAAAACGCGATGGTGTACCGCGATGTGTTCGGCGAAGACATTCAGCAGTCGATCAAAGCCACCGACACGATGATGAAAAACTTCGGGATCACCAGCGACCAGGCGTACAATCTGCTGGCCCAAGGGGCCCAAAAGGGCTTGAACAAGTCGGATGAGTTGCTTGACACTGCGAATGAATACTCCCCCTACTTTAGCGCACTCGGTTTTACCGCCAATCAAATGTTTGATACCTTCAGCGCAGGTCTGGAATCCGGCGCTTTTAATTTGGATAAAGTTGGGGATGCGGTAAAAGAGTTCAATATCCGGGTGAAAGATGACTCGAAAAGCACCAATGAAGCCTTTGCTGCACTTGGCTTTAATGCCAGTGAGATGGCGCAGACATTCGCCAGGGGAGGACCGGCAGCGCAGAAGGCATTCACCCAGGTGGTCGATGCCATTTCCAAGGTCCAGGACCCGGTACAAAAGAACGTACTCGGAGTGAAATTATTCGGTACCCAGTTTGAAGACCTGGAAAAAGACGTGATTGCCGCAATGGGCAGCGCTCGCAGCCAGTTTGACATGACGAAAAACACCATGGATGAGATCACCAATGTCAAATACAGCACAGCAACCAAAGCGATTCAGGGAATCGGCCGACAGATCATGACCGGGATCATCATGCCAATCGGTGATTTGGCTCTGCCCGCGCTTCAAAGCTTTAGTGATTGGCTTGGAGATTCGATCCCCAAAGTGACCGGATTTTTCAGTAACATTGGCCAAACCGTGGGCCCATTCGTCTCCGATGCTTACGAAAACATCCTTTGGCTCTTTGAGAACGGATTCGACGGCGAAATGAAAGGCGTCACCGTTAATTACGCCAAAATGTTCGGGATGAGTGATGCGGATGCGGAGCAGCTTGCAGAAAGCGTTGGAAGTGTATTCGCCAGCCTGGCGGACATAAAAGACGACTTCATAAGCGGCTGGAAAAACGTCATGCCAAGCATCCAGAATGTCTTCGAGTCTATACAAAAGATCGTCTTGCAAATGGTGCCCATCTTTCAGAGGGTGGGGGTTGGTTTTTGGGAAGTATCAACCCGGATCACCAAAGCACTCATACCGGTTGGCGCGTTTATCCAAGCAAAACTGTGGCCCGTCGTATCCAAAGTCTTCGGGTTTCTTGCGAATGATGTCGCTCCTGCCGTCTCGCGTGCCGTTTCTTCCATGGTTCCAACGATCGTCAGTGTGGCCGGAAAGATCGGGGATACGATATCTGCCATGTTCAACGTAGTCAAGCCGGTTATTGACGGGATCGTGGGCACGTTCAATTTTGCGTTTCCGTTCATCAAGGCAATCGTCATCAGTGCCATTGACAGCGTGTCCGGTGTATTCAACGGCCTTATGACAACGCTCGGAGGGGTCCTGGATTTTATCACGGGTGTCTTTACGGGTGATTGGGGAAAGGCGTGGACGGGCGTGAAAGAGATTTTTGGAGGCGTGTTTGATGGACTGGCCGCTTTGGTAAAGGCCCCAATCAACGCGGTCATATCGCTGATCAACCAGGCGTTTCAATCAATCGGCGGGATCAGTTTTGACGTTCCCGATTGGGTGCCAGGCATAGGGGGAGAGAAGCTGAGTTTCAGCTTTCCGGAAATCCCGATGCTTGAAACGGGTGGTATCGCAACCGGCCCCACATTGGCGATGATTGGGGAAGGTGCGGAGGAAGAAGCGATTCTTCCTCTCTCCAAATTGGAAAGTCTTCTCGGATACGGTTCGATTGCACCTCAAACAGGTGGAGGCGGCAGTGGTGACATCTATTTGGAATACTCGCCTAAGATAACGCTTGAAGGCGGCGGAGGTTCTGATATTCAGGATCTCATTAATCAAGCACTGGACCTGAGTCTGCGAAAGCTGGAACAAATGCTGAGGGAATTGAAACGTGAGCAGCAAAGGAGGTCCTTTGCATGAACACCTATATAACCGTGCAAGGAGATACCTGGGATGGTATCTCCTTTAAACTTTTCGGCACCGATAAGCATATGCCACGGTTGATCGTTGCCAATCCGGCGTATGCCGACACCGTGATTTTCTCGGCTGACGTTGTACTCACGATCCCAACGCTTTCGGCGGACACCTCTTCCACGCTGCCTCCGTGGAGACAGGAGGGATAGCATGGACATGATCGACGCGCGTCGCGCGGAGTTGAGTATTTTCTACAACGGACATGACGTGTCTATCGATCTGGCCGCCTCTCTCCTTGACTTCTCCTACACCGACGCTGCCCCCGGCGAGTCTGATGATATTCAGATTACGTTAGAGGATCGGGAAAACAAATGGAAGAGTCCAGAGTGGATGCCCGTACAGGGAGACAGTATCCAAGCAGAAATCAGGACGATTGGTTGGGAGAAGCCGGGGGAAATCAAACGGCTGCCGTTGGGGAGTTTTGAAGTCGATTCCGTCGGATTAAGCGGCCCGCCGGACACGGTGACCATTAAGGCGACAAGTCTGCCGGTAAAGGGAACGGCCAGACAGGAGAAAAGGACGAAAGCGTGGGAAAAGGTCACGCTTGAATCGATTGCTGCGGAGATCGCCAAAAGAGCAGGATTGAAACTGACCTATCTCGCCCCGGTTAACCCAACGTATGAGCGGGTCGACCAGACCGAACAAGAAGATCTGGCTTTTCTGTATAGCCAGGCAAAAGAAGAAGGGATCGCTGTTAAAGTCGCATCTGGCCAGCTGGTCCTGTTCGATGAGTTTGAATTTGAAAAAGGGGAACCTGTTGCTACCTTCACTCGCGGCAAGGACAACATCCTCTCGTACAAGTTTGACTGGAGTGCTTCCTACGCGGCATACGTCGCATGCGAAGTGAGTTACACCCAAGCGAAAAAGAAAAAGACGATCAAAGTCAAGTACGTGCCCCCAGGCGCACCGGCTGTGGGTCCGGTGTTAAAGATCAACGAACAGGCGGATAACGAAGCGGAAGCCCTGCGGAAGGCGCGGAAGATACTGCGCGATAAGAACAAAGAGTTGTCGCTTGCCTCACTGTCCCTGATGGGAGATACCAGACTTGCCGCAGGAGTGACAATCCTGGTATCCGGATTCGGAACCTTCGACGGCAAATACCTTATCGTGAGCGCCAGCCACAACATCGGCAGCGGTGGCTACACAACGAGCATTACAATGCGGAAAGTATTGGGGTGGTAAAGGCATGAGTGTGTTGAAAAATATGCTGCGCGTCGGCATTGTATCCTCGGTAAATCCAGCAAACGCGACGGTCAGGGTGTTCTTCCCAGATCGAGACAACTTGGTTTCCAATGAGCTGCCTATAATCTTCCCACACACGCTGAAAACCAGGCATTACAGCCTGCCGGAAGTAGGCGAGAGTGTCGTCTGCCTCTTTCAAGGAAACGGAATACAGGATGGCTACTGTCTTGGGGCGATCTACTCGGAGATTGACTTGCCGCCGGTGCAGGATAAGAACCTGTCGGGGGTATGGTTCGAGGACGGTAGCCATGTCTATTATGACCGCGAGAAGAAGAAGCTGCATGTCAAAGCAGTCAGCGATGTCTATATCGATGGCAACCTGCATGTAACAGGTCAAATATTTACGGGTGAGTCATCATGATCAATCTTGGAAGCCTTGGCCCCGTCGTTTTTGTTGCTACTCCTAAAACCTTGCGAACGTTTCAAAATTTTACGCGGAGTGGTGCCAGCCGATACGCCGATCACGAAATCCTTGGAAAAAAGCCAAAGACACAGTGGGTCGGTCCGGGCCTGGATACCATTTCTTTTTCAATGGTGTTCGATGCTATGTATGGTCTGAATCCACGCAAGGAATTGAACCAACTGGTGGAGATTGAGCGGGCGGGAAAGGCAATGCCTTTAACCGTCGGGGGAGTAGGGATCGGCGTCTATATGTGGGTGATTACCTCGCTGGAGCAGACTTGGGACGTGATTGATAATCAAGGCTATGTGTTGAAAGCTAAGGCGAATATCTCCCTAAAGGAGTATGTAAAATGACCGAATACACGGTGGAAATCTCATCAAATAGTACTTGGGTAAACTTTGCGCCTGCCACGCAGCTGGAGGAAGTAAAGCAAAACATAAAAACGATTGCGACGACGGCTCTTGGATCGGCTCCGGGATCCAGAACGATCGGTGTGGAATGGGAATTGGTAGATGAACCCATCAACATTACCAAAGCGAGAATTACGGGGGTGTTGATGGCGGCCATTGCCGAGCAGGAACCGCGAGCTCAAATCACCCGAATCGATTTTCAGGAGCAAGACGCCGCGGCAGGCATGTATGGTCGGTTGGTACCCATCATTCGCTTTATCCTGGTGGCAGAGGGGGCAACTTAATGTCAGATTTAACGAGTTTGCCGGACATTCAATTCATCAATGTGGACGCTGAAAAGACCACGAATGAGATCATCACCATCTACGAGGCGCTGGCAGAACGCAGTTTGTACCCAGGAGATCCGATTCGGCTGTTTCTTACGGCACTGGCCCAAATCATCATCCAGCAGCGCGTGCTGATCAACCAAACGGCGCTGAAAAACCTTTTACGGTACGCAAGTGGCAACATTCTTGATCACATCGGTGCGTTTTACAAAGTCCCGCGACTTGAAGCACAGGCAGCGCGGACGACCCAGCAATTTGTTCTCTCCGCGGCACTGTCTTCCGCGACATTGATACCAGCAGGAACGAGGGTGGGACCGGCAGGCGGGAACGGGCTGTTTTTTGAGACAGCTGAGCCGTTGGAGATCCCTGCCGGTTCCCTTACAGGTACCGTCGAGGCGATCTGCACAACAGCCGGGGTAATTGGGAATGGCTTTCTTCCGGGGCAAATAAACGCGTTAATCGATCCGATTCCTTTCGTTCAAACCGTCAGCAATTTGACCGCAACCTCCGGCGGAGCGGATCGCGAAACGGACGATTCCTACCGCGAGCGCATCCATAATGCTCCGGAGTCGTTTAGTGTTGCGGGACCAGACGGTGCATATCGCTTTCTGGCGGCATCCGCCAGCCAGCTAATTGTAGACGTATCCGTCACCAGTCCAAAGCCAGGAGAGGTAAAGATCATCCCACTTCTGGCGGGAGGCGAATTGCCCACGCAGGAGATATTGGACGCCGTGTACGAAAAATGTTCTGCCTCTGACAAACGCCCGTTGACCGATCTGGTAACGGTCGTCGCGCCGACAGTCCAGAAGTATGATGTGTCTCTGACCTACTGGATCAGCGTCTCGCGTGCAGCGGAGGCAGCAGCCATTCAGACGTCCGTGAACGAAGCGGTACAAGCCTATATCCTTTGGCAGAAGTCAGCGCTTGGCAGAGACATCAATCCATCCGAGTTGACGCGGCTTCTGATGCAAGCCGGGGCGCATCATGTGTCTGTGGTGTCGCCGGTGCACACGGATGTAGGATTTGACCGGGTCGCTGTGGCTGAGACCGTTACGGTGACATATGGAGGTCTGACAAATGGTTAATGCAACGCAAATCAGGCTATCGAATCTCCTTACGCCCAACTTGCTGGCGGACGAAAACATCCGGAATGCCGCGTCAAGTATTGATGCGGAACTGCAGGCCATTGCTTCGGCAGCCGAGCGATTGCCTTTTCTGGCCAACCTGGACAGTTTGGACGAGCAATGGCTTGACGAGTTGCTTTGGCAGTTCCACGCCGAGGGAATCGAATTTGCGGAAACTCCAGAGGAAAAGCGTGAATTAATCCGCAACTCTATCGAAATACACCGAACAAAAGGCACCCGATACGCCCTGGAAAGGATCCTAGAAATTCTCTCAATGGAGGGTGTAATCGAGGAGTGGTGGGAATTTGATGGCGATCCCTTTACCTTCCGCATTGACGTAAACATAAAGTCAGACCGGGTGATCACAGATGAGAAGCTGAATCTGCTTGAGAAGCTGGTGAATGGGTTCAAAAACACGCGATCACACCTGACGAAAATTGGTAGTAACCTGACAACGAAAGGGACAATTGAATATTCGCTGGCGGGTGAAGCGCTGGTTTTGGAAAGCCTGCCAAGATACTGCGGAGCGTTTTACGCTGGAGGTGACAATTGCTTATGCTAACGGACTACGCCATGGAGCGACAAACAAACGCCCTGGACACGCTATTCAACAGCGCAGAGATCGAGATCAACGGCACTGTGAAGCCAATGGAGCTGCTGAAGGTGAGAAACAATTCAAGCAGCATCACCTTTCTAATCCGTGTCCCGGAGGCTGAAACAGGGATGATTACAAAACGGATAATCCGGGACAGGGAGGGTGTTGTCGTGTGGCAAGACAGCGTGAACGTCACCAAAGGGAATAGGGAGATGGCTTTGACCATTCCCATCGAGCTGAAATGGAAGGCAGGTGAATCGAAGTGACCTATGTAAAGCAACAGCACATCAACCGCCTGGTGGATCGCCCGAATACGTATGTGTTGAGTGAAAATGGGGACGGCACGGTGCAGATCGTCCCGGCTTGGAATGTGATCGCCGGTACGCCCGTTGATGATGTTCGATTGAACCACATGGAGGACGGAATTGAAGGCGCCCACCTTTTGGTTGGCCAATCCGAACGGCGCATCACCCGCCTGGAAGCCTACTTGGACATCGACAACCGCGGTGTTTCCGGCGCTCAGGCTCGTTTCGCAGACACCTACGATGGCCAGACGGATCCGGTTCTGCAGCTCGATCAAACAAAGACTTACTCTCTTGCGGAAATTGCTGTAAGCACAACTGCCGTATCGGTGCAAGTTGCTTCTGTATCCGGTCTTTCCGTTGGCCAGGAAGTGACCATCGCCTCCAGCGCTGGCGTAGAGGATCAGCAGATCACGGCTATCGATACCGTTGCCCAGACCGTTACTTTCCCGTCAATGCAATACAGTCACCCGAAAGGAGCCCTCGTTGCTCGATCAACAATGGAGCGGGACACGGAAAATCAGCGGTTCCGAATCGGTGGATGGGCAACGTATACGGTGACGATTGCGGAGGCGTAGAGGTTATGGAGAAAAAAGGAAACGGTCAAAATAACGGCCAATTTTGGGAGGTAAAACAAGTTGGTTTTACAAGGATTTTGCACTGTAGAGAGTCTTAATTGCTTGATTTCCGTACTATTCGCTCAAGGCGTTTGCTGCTCTGATTGCCCAGAGTGTATCACGGAAGATGCCTTGCGCGTAAAGAACGAAAGTGCAACTCTTATATATGACTTTGAAACGATGTTTTTGACAGTCACGACAAGTGACGGCTCGCTTACTGCAAAGGCGCTTGCTATTCTCCCGCACTTGGAGCAGCGTAATGGATGAACTGCTACTCTACAAGAAGACGGAAGTGTTGCTTTTGGACTGTTATCCCGTCATCCGTAACTTTCCAAAAGCAGAAAAGTTTGCGTTATGCCAAGAAATCAAGCAGGCGTTTTACCGGATGTTGCGCAACATCACGATAGCGAATAACGTCAAGAGTCGTCGCCGCGCTTTGCAGGAAGAGATTGATGCAGATATTAAACTTTTACTGGTGCTTTTTAACGTGGCACTTAGTCAAAAGTACCTGAGCAAAGGCAAACATTATCAGATACAAGTGAAACTCAGTGAAATCGGGCGCATCCTCGGAGGTTGGATGCGCTCTTCTTAGTGTCTTTTTAGGGTTTGGGCTGAATGGGCGCCCGCCGCGCTGTTCGCGGCTCCCTCTCGGCCCGCGCCGGTG
>NZ_JBJQOQ010000054.1:0-17049 GCF_046036945.1 Brevibacillus sp. B_LB10_24
ATCGCAAGCAGGCGCAGAAGCTGTCGAATTGGTCCCTGGGCAAGGGTAAGCAGTATTTGACCTATAAACTGGAACGAGAAGGGATCGTCCTCCATCTCGTAGATGAATCGTATACGAGTCAGACATGTCCTGTCTGCGGGAAGCGGAACAAAACCACTTCCAGGAATTATCACTGTAGGTGCGGGTACAGCGAGCATCGGGATCTGCACGGGGCCAGGAATATCCTTAGCCAAGCATTATATGGCAAGTTCCTGCATTTTGATGTAGAAAGCAAGAGGAAGTATCTACGGATTGCATAGGCAAGAAGTAGTAGATGGGCTGTTCCGCCCCCGATGTCTAAAAAGACATAGGTTGCTTACTAAGGCAACTTCACAGATACCCCGTACTTGGATATGGAGTAGATCGGGCAAATCCCTATCTACAAAAGGTACATGAAGTTGCCCATGGTAAGAAGCCCCGACTTCAACTCGCGTTAGCGAGTAAGNTCGCGTTAACGTTTCATTAACTTACAGAGGCATGCCGGTCCTCAAGTGAACTAGGAATATCACCTGCGAATTCGTCTGCGCTCCGAGCGTGAAGGTAGTATGTTAATCACGTCAATAATATGATCATTCTCATGGATCGCATAATAAATCAGATAATTCGGCATCCTATGTTTATTCTTGCCGTAGATGATTCTGCGAAAACCATGAAAAGCGCCACCTGTAACCGGTGCACCAATATATGGATTGGGGGCAAGTATTTCATCGATATAGTCAATTCGTTCGGTTTCCTTGGTGTACCACCAATGAAGAGCCGCGCTTCTCCTTCAGTTCGCTGGCGGAGTATCTTTTCATGTCTGGATTGTTCATATACCTGGTTAAAGAAGCTTTGAGCTCCGGATCATTTTCAATTTCTTGTGCTATATCCAGTTCTTGATCATTTTCCAATTGTATTTCGAAATTCTCCACTTCGACGGAGACAAGCTTGCCGTTGATCGTGAAGAGGCCTGATTGCTTACCTTCAAGGGCTTGGAAAAGTTCTGCTTTGGCTTGATCGCTCAACGTACCCATTACCATCACCTCTCGTTCATTATAGCAAAAGATATCGGGAGAATGAAATGTAGGTACCCTCCCCATTCCTACCGCTTGTTCACAAATTCCAAATGATGCTTCTGCAGTTTCCTCCCAATCGTCGAGAGGAAATGAAGGCCAGCGCATGGATATCTTCTTTTCGCTCGCGAAGGGAGGGAATTTTAACTTGGCACATGATGCATCCTTATATGATAGTCGCCTCATAACAAAAAAAACCCCCGCTGCAGCGTTGCACTGCAGCAAGGGTACGTCTATACTTTTTGCGCCGGATAGACGCTCCGATCCAATCCGATGTACTCCGGTCCGAAGATGCCCAGTCCTCTTGCGCTCTCCCAAGCCTCCGGGGCAGGGAAGGTCAAGACGGCCACCTCCATCCCGGCCTGGCAGTCGGGGTTTAGGATCGGCATGCCTGTGTTCCGGTTGAGAATCGTGATCAGTTCCGGGATGACGGAGACGATCTCTCCGCCGCGTCTGGCAACCATGTGCTCGTTGCGAAACCAGATGGACAGCGGGGATGACTCGCCGGAATCGATGATGACCTCTCCCTCGATGAAACCGCCGACATCCTGCCAGCGGGCTTCCCGGATCACCCCTTCGCCCAACAGTTGGCCTCCTCCCGCCTTGATGACGGCAGCGACAGGCGATTTCCCCTCTTCGCATGCCAGCCGCCTCGCCTGGCCGACCCGCTCCGCTTGTGTCAGGGTCCCGGGGATGACGGATTGCCGCAGCCTCTGTCCGTTCACCGGATGGTCGCAGACACCGGCGAGATTGCCCGAAATCGTCGCGAAGGAACGGGCGATCCGTTCGGCATGGCCGTGGTTGACCGTTTCCGTCACGATGATCGTATCGCCGTAGCGATTAGCCAGGGCGAACGGAGAGATGGAGACGCCGAAGATGTGAAACGTCGTATGGGCGAGATCAGGGACGGCCCTTCCGGCGGGGTCGGCGTCGATCAGCGGTACGCCCAGACTGATCGCCGCTTCTATCGCGCAAGCCGTATTGCCGCCCAGCTCCGTAGCCACCACGGCTTGCAGCGGCTGGCCCAGATACGCCTCCAGCGCCCTCGCGGCAAGCGTGGATACGTGCGCTTCCGCAGTCGGCAGCCCGGACAGAACCCTGGCCACTTCCTCGTCCGGCGGCGCCACCGATCCGACGTAGTACGGGGAGGCGACCAGCCAATCATCCGCGACCTCATTCAACGGGACAAGGGTAACCTGCTTGCCCTTCCCATATAGTCCCCGCACCAATTCAAGTCCTTCTGACAGGCTCCCGCCGCCGCCCGTTCCGAAAATACAAGCACCGTGCAAGATATCCTCAACTTCTTGTAACTGTAACGTCCGCAATTTTCCTGTTCTCCTTTCTTCGCTGCTGCCAACAAACTGCATTCCGTTGCCGCTGCGGGCGTTTTTGCCAAATCATTACTCCAGGATTTTTCCTTCCATCTCCGGAATGAACGCGATCAGACAGAGCGTGATGACCATGAACACCTGTATGAACGAGACCGTGGCGTTAAACGCCCAGCCGAGTCCGATCACCATGCCGATGATCGAGGGAGCCAGCGTATTGGCCCAACGCTGGGCACCGGCGCCGAAGCTGTAGCCGGAGACGCGGACACTCGTAGGGTAAATCTCGCCAAACCAGGCGTTCCAAACGCCCCAAGCACCCAAGCTGAAGAAGGCAAGCGCAAAGTTGCATACGTACATTTGGACCATATTGGCCGAATAGGCAAAGCCAAATCCGCTCAGCACGGCCAGGGCGACGAATGTGATCATCACTTTTTTGCGGCCGAATTTTCCCGTTAGCCAGGCAGCCACCATGTAGCTGGGAACCTGGCATAAAGTAGATAAGGTAATAAAGACCAAACTTTGCGACATCGACAGCCCCTTCTGTTCCAGCAAGGTGGGCAGCCAGGTGTAAAGTCCCCAGTAACCAAAGGCAAACGCGAAATTGACCACGGTCTGCAGACTCGTCAGTTTGAGAAACCGACGCCTAAAAATATTGAAATAGCTCTCTTTCTCAGCCGCTTCGACCCATACAGTCTGGCCCGGCTCCAGCTTGATTTTGCCTTCGCTCAAATACTCGATCGACGCTCTCGCTTCTTCCTGCCTGCCTTTTCCTGCCAGCCAGTACGGCGACTCGGGAATCTTCATGATCATAAACGCCCAGAAGCCCACCAGCGAACTTAAGATAATCGCTCCCCGCCAGCCCGCCATCAGTCCGTCTCCCTCCAAGAACAGCCCGGCGGCCCCGAGAGCCAGCAGCGTGCCCAGCGGCCAGCCCGCCGACAGGTAGACGATTCCCTTTCCCCGCTGCTTGACGGGAAGCATCTCTTCAAAATAAGGATATCCCGAGACCATCACGCCCCCAAGCGCTAACCCGGCAATAAACCGTACGGTATACATCATGGCAAAACTGACGGAAAAAGGAGTCACCAAAGAAACCACGCTAAAGCTGAGCAGACTGTACATCAACGACCTTCTGCGCCCCAGCTTGTCAGCAAGAATCGCCCACATGTAGGCTCCAGGGATCATCCCCAGATAGATGGAGCCGATCAACGATCCTTCCTGTACCGGGGTCAAGTGAAAGTCGGCGGCAATCGAACTGCTGAGAAAAATGATCAGCATGTTCTCCCATGCTTCTATGACCGATACGATGAATAACACGATTCCGACAAACAGATGCCGCCTGGTAAACGGCATTCGTTCAAACAACTCCCCCACTTTGATGGAGGTCCCCGCCTTTTTCGATGCTTCCATCCGGATTCGCCCCTTTATCGTCTTTCTTTCATTTTGAACAGACCAAAAGCTTCGACTTCTTCGTCAGGAGGAGATTGGTACCCGACCCGCTTGCTGTGGCCCCAGCTCAGTTTTTGTTTTAGACCGGCTAAAAACTCGGCGTATTTCAGCGAAGCCAGGCTGACGTCGAGAACGGGAACCCCCAGTTCCTGCTGCAGCTGCTCGAAAAAGCCAAGCTCGGCCGTACAGCCCAGAATGATCACATCCGCCCCGTCCCGCTCGATCGCTTCGGCTGCGGCTGTGCGGATTCTTTTCAGTGTCTCGGCGTGATCCCGCTGAAAGTCGAGCACGCCCAGCTCCAGTGGTTTAAAGGAAGCCAGCTTGTCCCCGAAACCGTATTTGTGCACGTTTTCCTTCATTTCCGGGATCCACTTCTGTCGTCCGACAATGATGGAGATGCTCTCCCCCAGCGTTGCGGCGATGTGCAGGGAAGCTTCCGCCGGCGCGGTCACTGCCATGTTTTTGGAGATTTCCCGGCACGCTCGCAGTGCCGGGTCGTAAAAGCATCCGATGATGGCGGCATCGTAACCTGCCGCGTCCGCCTGTTTCACTGCCCGGAGGATGTCGGGCACGACCATCACTTCGTAACAGTTGTACTCCAGGTGTTCCGGCCCCTGTCCTGCGCCAAGCGAGACGACGTCGACGAGGGTATCCGCCTCTTTGATGCGGTCGAAGTGCTCTTGAAACATCCCCAGGTAGTCGTCATTGTACACGGGGTCGATATACAGCACCCTTTTACTCATTGGCTGTCCGCTCTCCTTGCCGGCTCCGGCTTTGGTATGCACGGCGTTCGGCAGTCTCCGCGAGCACCTCATACGTGGCTGGATGGACGGTTACGCCAAATTTCTGCTCGGCCTGCCCGATGGAGATGTACCCATTTTTCGCATCGAGCGCCACTTTTTCCGCGGGCCGGTCAAACGGGTGGCCGTATCCGCCGCCTGTCGCCGTAACAAGCCTGACGACATCTCCCTTGTTCAAAGGGTAGCGGGGGTAGATACCGAACGGTCCGTCGATTTCGCCATTTGCTTTTTCGACAGTAAATTCATTGGGCGATCCGGCTTCCCCGCCCCTCACCCCCCACGGCAGGAATTTGTGCCGGCCAAATGTCACCGTCACCGTCTGGTTGTCGGACAGGGCCCGATACGACCGGACCACGCCGGAACCGCCGATGTATTCGCCGGCACCCGCCCCGTCACAGCGCAAACTGTACTCGTCGACCATCACTCCGTAGCGCGTTTCTGCGATTTCTACCGGCATGTTGTACGTTTCGCCATCGCCGATGCAAAACTGTCCGCGGGCGCCATCCATGCCCTCGCCGGCTCCCCAGCCGCCGACCGAAGGCTCGACGATCAGGAAAGGGTCGCCGGTGACGTGATGCCTGCCCGACAGCGTCACGGCGCAGACAGAGAGGAAGTGACCCGCCGTCAGGCGATGGGGCAGCACGGGCGCCAGCGCCTTCCAGACGAGATCCCCGCCTGCCGAACCACTCTCCCAGTAATTGGATGTCGGCGCCGGGCGCTGCGCTGAGAAGATCAGGCCGGGATCGGTGATGACTTCGAGCGGGCGGAACACGCCGTCATTGATGTCCTGGGAGGGGTTGGTAATCGCCAGGAAAATGGTTCGCACGTCTGTCACCAAGGACGTGTACGAGCAGTTGATCGGCCCCAGCACCTGGGGATGGCTGCCGCGAAAATCGCAGATGAACTTCTCGTCGGTAATCGTCACTTTGACCTGAATCCGAAACGGGCCGTTGCCCATGCCGTCGCTGTCAATGTAGTCTACCGCCTCATACGTTCCCTTGGGCAGCGCCGCCAGCTCCTTGCGGGCGAGCTGTTCGCCGTGGGCCAGCAAATGGTCAATAGAAGCGAGCACTACCTCTTTTCCATGCCGTTCGCACAGCTCGTAAAACCGTCGCTCGCCCGTCCGCAGGGCGGCCACCTGTGCCCACATATCCCCCAATGACAAGTCAGGGAAGCGGACATTGGCCTGGATCAAGTCGACCAGCGCCTGATTGATCACGCCGGCGTCAAACAGCTTGATGCAGGGAAACTGCAGGCCTTCCTGAAAGATTTCGGTCGCGTCGTTGGTAAATGAACCCGGATCCTTCCCGCCCACCTCTGTCCAGTGCGCCTTGTTGGCGGAAAAGGCGACAATCTCCCCTTCGTAAAAGATCGGCATGACCAAGCCGACATCAGAGAGGTGGGAACCTCCGCCGCTGTACGGATCGTTGATGATGATGACGTCCCCGGGCTGAAGCTTGCCGCCGAATTTCTGCAACACGTCGCGCACCATAAAGCTAAGCATGCCGATAAACCCCGCTACGCCGTGCCCCTGTGTGAGCAGCTGCCCTTTGGCATCGGTCAGGCCGCAAGCGTAATCCAGCACTTCGTAGATAATCGGACTCATCGAGGTGCGTCCCAGGGTGTAAAACATCTCATCCCCGATCGCGACCAGCGAATCCTTGACGATCTCCAGGCTGAACGGATCTACTCTTGTCTGCGTCATTTATTTCACCCCTGTGTGAATGATGAGATTGCCGTATTCGTCCACGACCAGCTTCTGTCCGGGATGCAGCACGGTAGAAGTGGATTTCTCCTCGATGATCGCGGGCCCCTCGATGCCGGTTCCCGGAGCCATGGCTCCCCGGTCGTACACCTCTGTTTCCATCCAGCCTTCCCCTTCGAAATAGACGGGACGCCGTTCGATGAGCGCCGTCTCACGGTACCGCTCCTGCGGGTCCAGTTTCTTTAAGAGCGGTTTTTTTACCTTGCCGAAAGCGGTTACATGAAGGTTGACGATCTCTGCTTCCGCCTGCTCCAGCTTGAACGTGTACGTCTGCTCATGCAGGCTGTGAAACCTCTCGACGAGTTCGGAAAGAGTGCGGCTTCCCCATTCGCCGCCCGGCGCCGGAACCTTTACCGTATGCTCCTGGCCGGCGTAGCGCATATCGACGAACCGGGCCAGCATGATGTCGCCTGGGGCGATCCCTTCCGTTTCGTACTGTCTGAGGGCTTGTGACTCGATCGACTGCCATGCCCGGGTCAGCTCGCCCGTGTCCAGATCGCCAAACCGCTTGATGTAGGTCTGGATGTAATCGCGGCGCAGGTCGGTCATCAGCATCCCCCATGCGGAAAAGACGGAAGAAGCCGTGGGCACGATCACCTTTTTGACCCCCAATTCCCTGGCCAGGATCGGCGCGTGCATCGGACCGCCACCGCCGAAGGCCACCAGGGTGAAGTCCCGCGGATCGTAGCCTTTGCGCACCGAGACCAGCTTTAATGCGTTCAACATGTTGGAATCGGCGATACGGATGATCCCCAGTGCCGCTTCTTCCACGGACATGCCGAAGCGCTTGGCCACCTTGTCCCGAATCGCTTGCTCCACCTTGGCCAAATCGACGCGATAGCCAAAGTTTCTCGCCGCCAGCCGGCCGATGAGGAGATTCGCATCCGTCGTCGTCGGCTCTGTGCCGCCCAGCCCGTAAGCGACAGGCCCCGGCAGCGCTCCGGCGGACTGCGGTCCCACTTTTAACGATCCGGCTTCGTCAGTCCAGGCGATCGAACCGCCGCCGTTGCCGATCTCGACGATGTCGACGACCGGCACCTTGATCGGATACCCGGCACTGTGCTTGGTCCGTTCGATGTAGTAATCGGTGGTGATCTTTACTTCTCCCTTGTCGATCAGCGAGCACTTGGCCGTGGTGCCGCCGATGTCAAAGGCGATCAGATTGGTCTCGCCGATGATCTCCCCCAGTACCGCCGCGCCGTACACGCCAGCGACCGGTCCCGATTCCACCATGTTGATCGGCGCTTCCTTGGCCTGGTTGAAGCTGGTGGTGCCGCCGTTGGACTGCATGATGTAGTTGCGGCTGTCCACGCCGCTCGTCCGCAGCTTCTCCTGCAGCCGATCGATGTAGGAAGCAGCCGTCGGCTTGACGTAGGAATTCAGTACGGCCGTATTGGTGCGCTCGTATTCCCGCCATTCGTTCGTCACCTCGTGGGAAGCCGTGACGAATACCTCTGGCCAAAGCCGCTTGATGATCGCGGCCGTCTCCTGTTCGTGAACGGGGTTGGCATATGCGTGCAAATAGCAAATGGCAATCGCCTCGACGCCTTCCTGCCGAAACTGCTCCACCGCCTCCCGCACCTGTTCGCCGTCGAGCGGCTCCACAATCTCGCCCAGGTAGTTCAGGCGCTCCGTCACCTCCAGCCGCAAATACCGGGGAACGAACGGAGCCGGTTTTGCATAGCGGATATTAAACAAGTCGGGCCGGTTTCCCCGGGCGATCTCCAAGACGTCGCGAAACCCTTTCGTCGTGATGAGGCCCGTCCTCACTCCTTTGCGCTCGGTCAAGGCGTTAATGATCACCGTAGACCCGTGGATAAAGGTCTCGATCGCCTGTTTGTCTACCCCGCTCGCTTCGATTACATCGATTACGCCCTGCTCAAAGTGGGGCGGCGTAGTCGGGCTTTTGGCCACGCCGATTTCCCCTTGGTCATCGACGTACACGAGGTCGGTGAAAGTTCCTCCGATATCTGTTGCAACTCTCATGGGGCTTCTTCCTTTCTATTTGATTTTCTGTCAGAAAATGACAGGTGTCAGCACGCACAACAAGGTCGACTCTTCGCTTAGCGGATTTTCGTACTCATGGGGGAGATGGGAGGGAAAATGGATCGAATCCCCCTGCCGGACGAAGTACTCAGCGCCGTCTACTTCAAACAAAACCGCACCGCTGAGTACGTAGTAAAACTCTTCTCCGGGATGGCTGAACGTCTGCTCTCTCCTCTGGTTGGGGGCCAGCGTGACGATCAGCGGCTCCAGCGAGCGCTTGGGAAAATCCCCGCCCAGGCGGACAAACGACGTCGCTGAATTTTCCACGCGAAACGCTTTTTGCTGTTCGGTTTTGACGTGGTAATTAGACTGGGCTTGTTCTTCAAAAAAGGACGACATGCTGACGCCGAATGAGTCGGCGATTTTTTTCAGCGAAGTGATGGCGACTGAAG
Organism: Brevibacillus sp. B_LB10_24; assembly: GCF_046036945.1. NCBI lineage: Bacteria > Bacillati > Bacillota > Bacilli > Caryophanales > Paenibacillaceae > Brevibacillus > Brevibacillus sp. B_LB10_24. The sequence continues at coordinate 8,872 of NZ_JBJQOQ010000054.1, forward strand.
ATGCTCCCCGCTCGATTTGCGAGAGAAAGCTGACGGAGAGGTTTGTCCGTTCGCTGAGGTCTTTTAAGGTCAGGCCGTTTTGGATGCGCAAGTCTTTTATTTTTTTGTGGATTTCTTCCATTTCTTTTTCCTTTCACTCCCATTTAGGAAATAGTAGTACGATGAGAAATATTCTTTCTATTACGGATTGATTACAATATTACTATAATTTATTTTGATATTACAATAAAAATTATTGCCATAATGTAATTTTGGAGGGCATTGAGGAGGGAAACCGAAAAAAATGGGTTCGCTTCGTTCGTGGCACGCCTGCGGGGAAGCGGGGGATGTCCGTCTCCACTCCAAAAAACGGCACGTCAACCAAAAAGGACTGGGAGAAGCTCAACGCAGCGTTTGGTCGACAAGCGTGTGCCGTTTTTTTCCGTTCCGACTGGGATGGCTTGCCAAGGCCTGCGCTCACTCCATTTTTTTCGGTTTCTCGCGGCTTTTCGCCGTAAAAAAAGGGAAGAGGCAGCCCTGCTTGGGCTGTCCCCTTCCTTTTTCTTCCTTTACTAGGGAAGAGTAAGTTTCCCTTTCGTATCGAAGCGGTTGAGATCGTTTGCTTGGATCATTGCCTTTGATACCGTATACAGCGTATCGTCGATATAGAGAATTCGCTCCACATTTTTTAAGCTGTCGTACCAGCCGTCTCCGGACTTCAAGCGGTCCTGTTCGGTCAGATGGGTGATTTTGGCCTGGAGTTTGAAGCCGGAAGCAGGGTCGATCCGGTATACGTACGCCCCCTGGAAAGCGAAACGGCCGTATTGCGCGGGATCATCCTTCTGCTGTTTTGGAATCTCCATGACCGTGACGGGGAAGGCGAGCAGATTCTTTTCCTTGGAAAACAGCAAGGCTTTGTGGTTGTGTAAAAGCTCGGAATCGGTTCCCCGGTCGCCGATGATTTCCTTCCACTTCTCCACCGGATGGCTGACATCGCTTACGTCGAACATCGCCATTTTCATTCCCTGGTACAAGGCAACAGGGGCAAAGCTCCGCTCCGTTCCGTCTTTGCGATCGAATACCACCGTATCCTTGCCGAAGCCGATGATGTGATTTTCATCATACGGGTGCAGGTAATCGCTGTAACCGGGGATTTTCAGGGCTCCCAGTACGGAAGGCTTCTTGGGGTCTTTCAGATCAATGACAAACAGCGGATCCACTTGCTTGAATGTTACCACGTAGCCGCGGCTGCCCATGAAGCGGACGGAGTAGATTTTTTCTCCCGGAGCCAGTCCCTCCAGTTTTCCGGTCATGGTCAACTTGTCGTCAAGAACGTACAAGTTGTTTTTGGAAGTCCGTTCATCGTTCCGCCAGATCTCTCCTGATGTCGCGGCGATCCGCAAGTAACCCGCATGTTCGTCCAGGGAGAACTGGTTGAGAACGTGTCCGGGGACTTCGCCGCTTCCTGAATAGACGGTCTTTCCCTGTTTCAAGGCAAATTTGTAAATCGTGCTGCTGAGGTCCACGTCTGGGGAGGGGGCAAATCCGCGTTTCCCAATCTCCTCCGGTTTCTCTCCAGCTCCAGGGTAGCTGTAGCGGCTGACGACCACGTACAAATTTTGCGGCGAGGCGTACACCGTTTCACCGGAACCGAGGTAGGCGGAAACGTCAGCCGGCTGATCCGGTTTATCGAGAGCAACTCCGGCTACAAACAGGTAGTTGGGTTCCTTAGATGCGGGGAAGTAGCGGATGTCGTCCCACTTGATGACGGCGGAACCTCCGGTTACGGCCGAGTCGCGGTAGACGGGTGCCGACGGCTCCTTCCCGCCCATGAGGATAGGGACATAGTCCAGATACTTGTTGGTCACGATGTACAGCGAAGAGCCGATTTTTCGCGAAGAGAGGTAGTTCCCCTCCAGTTCAACTTCCCTGACCTGGGCAGGTTTTTCTTTGTTGCGGATGTCGTAGACGATAGCTTTTACACCCATCTGTCCATACGGGCGTTTGACCTCCTGACGCTGCACCTGGCCGATGACCACGAGGTGCCCGCCGTCTACGTACAGTTCTTGCGGACGGAAATCGTCTGCGGAGTAGTCGATGGTGCTGACGACCTTCATCTCTTCCGCCGGATAGGCTTTGACCAGCGCGATCCGCTGTTCGCCCGCCAGATAGATGTAAGCTCCGTCCGTTTTTACCACATCTGCTTCATCGACACCGGCTACCTGCACATTAGTGGCGGAGAAGTCGGCTTTGCTATTGCTTTCGGTTTGTGCGGCCACGGGGGCAGCGCCTGCGGAGCTCTTCTCCATGATTTCGACGGTATCAAAGTTCCCCCTTTTTATCAGGTAGCGCTCCGAAAGCTCCATCTCCCCGAGGAGTTGTTTCAGCTTCGCGGCAGAACCGACGACGGGAAGCGTGTCGGCTGCCGCCAAGGCCGTATCGGTCGAAGGGTACAGATTCGGCAGCGCCAAGTTTCCAGACGGGCGTGCAGTCCCCAGTACAAACGCCGATGTAAGGCCAACTGTAAGCAGTCCAGTCAACAGCAAAAACCACGGAAAGGAAAATCGTTTCATACGACACCTCCTGTTTTACCCGTTTGACGACTGCAGGAGGAAATTCGTTCCAATGGGAAACCGCCAGTAAGCCTTCGCTGAACGGATCTTCCTTCTCGATCACGAATGGATGCATTCCGATTGTCCAGGCGAAGCGAAAAAAACGCCCACGACCTTGGAAAGAGGCCATGGGCGCTTGTGCACAACTGTTGGGCGGGAGCCGGACGCAGGTGCCGCAGCCGCTCACTATTTATCTTCGGGTTTATCGTGCTTGTGCATGTACTTGTAGATCTCTTTCAGCTCCCGGTAGGTCCGGAAGGATTTGCTCAGCAGGCGGTACGGCAGGGAGGATAAAAAGTGGCTCATGTCCTGCCTGAACTCTTTGGTGATCCGTTTGGGTTTGGATAGGATGCGGTCGAAGTAGCGGCTGTAGATCTCTTTGGGCAGGTCGGGATGGATGATGCTCTCCTTCCCGCATGTCTTGCACGTCACCTTATACAAAATGTCATTGACATAGATGACCGTATGAGGTGATTCCGCCAAGCAATTGGTGCAGTAAAACTCCGTATCAAACCTCGTCTCGTTCACGTTTCACACCTCCGTACACCTCTTCAGCAACTCCGCTGCAGTCAACTCGTCCAGAACCAGTTTGTCGAAGTACTTCCCGTTCAGCGCCCCGTGGATCGCGTCCACCTTGTTGACGCCGGAAACGACGCAGACGGTCGTAGGAATGCTTTTCAGATCGGCCAACTCGATGCCGATCACCTTGCTGTTGAGCAGGGTCTCGATCTCCTGTCCGCTCTGGTTGATAAACCGCGAACCGATGTCACAGACCGCTGCGTTTTCCCTCAGCTCGGCAATATCTTCCGCTTTCAGATATCCCATCTCTACCATTGTCGACTCGTACGGATTTCCGATACCCAGAACGGCGATATCCACCTTTTTCATCTCTTCCAAAAGGGTGCGGATTTCCGTCGATTCGAGCAGCTGCTTTTTCAACTCGATGCTCTCGACAATCGCCGGGGCGTACAAGAACTCGCAGGTGGCGCCCAGCTTTTTAGACAATTCATAGGCTAACTGATTGGCGTGAATCTCAATTCGATGCCGGCCAATTCCACCGACCAGCGGGTAGATCTTTACCCCTTTGCTCTTGTCGTAGGGAAGCTGGTTGACCATGTGGTACAGCGTCGTCCCCCAGGAGATGCCGATCCGCTTCTTGTCTTTCATCCACTTGGCGAAGTGGTGGGCCGCCACGTTGGCCACCAGCTGCTTGATAACCTCGTCGTTGTCGTTGCCGCCGACGGGGACGACGTAGACCTCGTCCAGGTCAAACTTGTTTTCCAGCTGGTGCTCCAGCTCCACGATGTTCACCGTTTCATCCTTGATGATGATATCGACAATCCCCAAATCCTTTGCTCTCTGCAGCATCTTAGAAATAACCGGACGGGAAACTCCGACTTTTTTTGCGATCTCCGCTTGTGTCAACCCATTGAAATAGTACAGCTTGGCTATGCGTACCAGTTCCCTTTTTTCTGTCCAGTTATCCATCCGAATCCCTCATTTGTATCTGTTTATTCTCTTCCTATTATACCAGAACATGCTAATGAGAAAAGGAAGACAGGTAATGTCTTCCCTTTCATGCTCATTATTTCGCCTTCAGGTCCATCAGCTGGCGAAGCTGCAGGATCATGTTTGTCTCGGTAAATTCCACATCGTCGTAGGTAATGACTTCACCCTGTGCGACGCTGCGGGTCAAGCGGATGTTCGGTCCGATCAGACCGATTGGCAGAGCGTTCATTTTCTGTTTGTCTTCCGCTGTGACGATGCGGCCGTAAGCGGTGAATCCGCCGATGGTGTCCAGCGCTTCCCCTGCTTGCAACGGCTTCTTGGCGACGGCTACCGTCTCAGCCACCATACCGTAGTACGGGGCGATCGAAGGCTCCTTGTCCAGGAAGGCCCGAGCTACGGACAGCGGCGTTTCCAGACTGGTCAAATGGTAAGGGCGGTACAGGATGTAGTTGGGTCCGTCGCCCATTTTCAGGTACTTCATCTCGTGGTGAACTTCTTCCATCGAGGAAGTGATGATCGCAAAGACACCAGGTGCGATGCCGTTGACGAATTCGACGATTTTGGTCCGGTTCAGAATCCCGCCGTTCTCTTTCGTCGTCATCATCGCCGGCAGTTCGTTAACGGTGGCCGCCGGGCCGTGCATGCCCGGGATATCCGGCACAAATCCGGTAGCGTTCGCCACTGCCGTCATCTCAACCATCGTTTTTGTTCCGTCTTGGAAGGAAGCCAGCATTTTCGGGCTTGATCCTTTTGCCTGAGCCTCGGCTTTGGCCGTGTCCGGGTTGGCTTGATGGTTGAGCGGGTTGTTCTTCCCTTTCCCCAGCGCGACAACCTCAAAGCCCAGCGCATCGGCAAAATCGTACAGCTCCATGATGACGCCCGGTTCGTCGCCGGCAGAGCCGGTGTAGACGACATCGGCCGCGTCAGCCATTTCTTTAAGCAGCGGGCCGACCGTCACATCCGCCTCGACGTTCAGCATGACGATGTGCTTTTTGTTCATGATCGCGTCCCAGGCGATTTGCGCCCCGATGTTCGGGATCCCGGTGGCATCGACGATCACGTCGACGTTTTGCAGGCGGGTGACCATCATGGCATTGCTCGTCACGACCACGCAGCCAGCGGCGATCTGCTTGTCTGCTTCATCGAGGTCATTGGTTTCTTTGATCTGAGCTGCCGCTACGCGCGCTTTCAGGTAGGCGTTTTTGGCGTTTTCAGGGAAGATGTCCGCTGTTACGACCACTCTCATTCCCACCATGGCCTCAATCTGCGAGATCAGCCCTCGGCCCATTTGGCCCGCGCCGATCAGGCCGACGCGAATTTGGCCGCCTTCTTTTGCCAACGCACTCAATCGTCTTTTCAATCCTAGCATGGTAATCTCTCCCTCTCCTATTTGTGATTCGACGTCTTGTCTACTCGCGGATGAACTTCAACACTGTGTCCAACTGGATCTGGGGAATCTCTTTTTGTTCAACGTGAATGATCCCGGGCAGCTCCGGGCTGCTGCTGCCGTCGAACTTGATCGTGCAGTGACCGATATCTTTCAGCGTCTCATTGGCTTTGTCGCCGACGCTGGTCACCCGGAAAGCCTGATCATCGATCAGCAGCACATCGCCTGTCTGGACCGTCTCCGTCGCGGCCGACTTCGTGTGCAAGACGGCCATGTCATGCAGTTCCTCGGGAACGTCGTTATTGAAAATGATCAGGGTAGCAGCCTGAATAAAGTCAGGCACCATGTCGCCAATTTTCGTTACCTTGCCTTCAAACAATCCTCTCATAGTGAGCCTCCTCATGCTGAAATGCGTTTTTACTGTCCGCTGTACAGACCAAAGCTGGCCAGATAGGCGATCACGACAGCGATCGGTCCGGTAAACTGCCGGGAGATCAACACGGCGGGAACACCCACCTCAATCGTTTCCGGCTTTGCTTCACCCAGCGTCAAACCGACGGGAACGAAGTCGCAGCCAACCTGCGGGTTGATCGCGAACAGGGCCGGCAGCGCCAACTGCGGGGGAATATTTCCGCGGCCGATCTCGACACCGATCAGCACCCCGACTACCTGGGCGATAACGGCACCAGGTCCGAGCAGCGGTGACAGGAACGGCAGCGCCGCGATAATCGAGATGATCAACAGGCCGATCAGGTTGCCGGCCAGCGGCGAGATGACATGGGCCATAATATCGCCGATACCGGTGTAGAGGATAATCCCGATCAGGGTGCTGACGAAAGCCATGAACGGCAGGACGTTCTTGATGACCTGCTCGATCGTGTCGCGGCCAGCCTGGTAGAAGACCCCGACCACGCCGCCCATGGCACGGCCCACTTTCTCGATGAAGTTTGGCTTTTTGCCTTGTTTCATCTCGGCGACCTTGGCCTTCGCTTCGTCTTTCAATTCTTTTGCCGTCTTGCCCTTGTTGTCGCTGGACGCTTCTTGCGCCGGTGCGGTCGACGCTTCCGGTGCGGCAGCTCCATCAGTTGATTCGATGTGATTCGGTTTGACTCCGGAGACAAAGTTGGTCTCTTTGATAAAGTTGACCAGCGGACCGGATGGCGAAGCCGGGGTGACGTCGACGGTCAGTACGCCCAATTTGGGGTAGACGCCGCAGCGGGCCGTCCCGCCGCAGTCGATGACGACGCACGCCATCTCGCTCGGCTCTACTTTCGAGCTGAAGGCGTCAACGGCGACACCGCCGGTCAATTCAGCAATCTTTTCGGCGACCGGATGAATTCCGCCGCCGGTGACGGATGCGATGTATTTCTTTTCGTCTGTCGGCAGTATCTGCAGCGGGCCTCCCCAGCCGCCAGATCCTCGCGACACCTTTACGGCACGGTAATTGCTCATATTCGTTCTCCTCCCCGCTCCTTAAACAGTTGCCTGCGCTTCCTTGCGCCGGATCATCATTTTGGTGATGTACTCAGTAATCACACCGCGGATCAGGATGACGACGATCCCTACCAGGAAGTAGCGCATGGCCAGCGGCCCTAGCGACAAGCCGAGGTTGGTGATTCCGGTGGCGATCCCCATGTAGACAAACAGCTCAGCCGGATTGGCGTGCGGGAACAGCCCGGTAATCGGGTGACAAAACGAAACGGTTGAATCGTAAAACGCCGGCTTTTGATGCTCCGGCAAAAATCTGCCGAAGGTGTAGGCCATCGGGTTGGTCAAGAAAAACATGGACAAGACCGGAAACACCGTGTACCGGAGAATGATGTTGCCGGTACACATTCTGGCGAAGCGCTCAATTCGCTCTTCCCCGACAAATTTGATGAAAGCGTTTACGGCGGTAATTAAACAAATAAGTGTAGGAATAATGCCTGTGACAAGGCCTACAAATTGTTCCCCGCCTTTTTGAAACATGCCAATGAATCCTTCTGCAAGATGTACGAAGAAATCCATTTATTTGTCCTCCTCTCAAATACTGGGGAGCTGTAGATGAAAAAAACCAGATGGCTTTCCATCTGGCCCGCGGCCCCATTGTCTTATCCAATTCGCTCTGCTGCAACTTCAACTTCCACTTCCTGTTGTTTCGCTTGTTCTTGCTTAATCTTGTCAATCGCCATGTTAAGCGCGATTTGTTTTGGCCCTTTGGGAGCAGCGACGCGACACTCTTCAATCGATTTGCCGGTCAGTCCGGAAACTTCCCGGAATCTCGCAAAGACGGAAACGCCAGCCATCTGCCTGCATCTCGTCACCTGGCCGTGCTCATCTGTCACCAAAATCACTACGGCTCCTGTGCCAAAGCGCTTTTTACTGACACCTACGCCCAAAAATCCGGATACCTGCTGCCGCATTTCGTGAAATTGCTGCTTGAAGTGATTTGACTGAACGACCGTTAGCCCGATTTGCAAAAACCATAAACCGACGAAGATGGCAATAAATACGCCCCACTGTGCCAACATTACCACCCCCCTGTTTTCAAATGTTCTATCTACTTACAATTGTAAACGCCATCACCATGCTCGTCAATAAGAAAAGTTTTTAATGAAGCCCTTTCGAAGAAGCCGGTTCTTCTCAGCAGACACTTTTACCGAGGCCAATGCCGGATGCAGACGCTGAGGTACTTCGTCATGCAGGATAAGG
>NZ_JBJQOQ010000055.1:0-16533 GCF_046036945.1 Brevibacillus sp. B_LB10_24
CTCCCTTGTTGTAAAAATCAGCAAGGGAGTTTGTCTGCAATCTGAATCGCCCGTTTCAGGCGATTTTCTGTCAACTTAGAAGGAGGTCAACGGCAGCCCCGGCACCCCGTTTAGATCAAGTGAGGCAAACTGCCGCTTTTGGTAGGAGACATATCCGGCAGCGGCAATCATCGCTGCATTGTCCGTACACAGCGAGATCGGAGGCACGATGAGTTCTACTCCCGCTTTTTGGCAGCCGTCGGCCAGCGCCCGGCGCAACCCGCTGTTAGCCGCCACGCCGCCGGCCAACAGCACTTGTTTGGCACCGTACGCGGTCGCCGCCCGTATCGTCTTTTCAACCAGAACTTCGATAACAGACTCTTGGAAACTGGCCGCCATGTCAGCCGGTTCCACTGTCTCCCCCCGCTGCTCTGCGTTGTGCAAGGCGTTCAGCACAGCCGACTTTAAGCCGCTGAAGCTGAAGTCGTACGAATCCGGCTCCAGCCAAGCCCGCGGCAGCGGTAAGCTTGCGTGTCCCGCGGCGGCCAACCGGTCGATATGCGGACCGCCCGGATACGGCAGATGGAGGGCCCGCGCCACCTTGTCATAAGCTTCCCCGGCGGCGTCGTCCCTGGTCTCTCCAAGAATGCGGTACTCACCGTGCCGCTCCATCAGGACCAACTCGGTATGTCCGCCGGACACGACCAGGGAGACGAGCGGAAACTCCATCTCCTTGACCAGCCGATTGGCGTATATATGGCCGGCGATGTGATGCACCCCGATCAGGGGAATGCCGCGGGCGAACGAGAGCGCTTTTGCCGCCGCCACGCCGACCAGCAGGGCGCCGACCAGGCCGGGACCGTAGGTGACGGCAATCGCCGAAATATCGTCCAGTGTCGTGCCGGCCGTTTCCAGAGCCTCATCAATCGTCAGCGTAATATTTTCCACGTGCCGGCGGGAGGCCACCTCCGGTACGACACCGCCAAACTTCTTGTGGATCTCCGCCTGGGAGGCGATGATGTTGGAAAGAATCGCCGTTCCGTCCTGCACGACCGCCGCAGATGTCTCGTCACAGCTCGTCTCTATGCCGAGGATCAAAGCCGGCTTCCCTGACTGCATATGCCGATGATAGGTTTCTTCTACGCGCTGTTCATAGCGCGACATTTTCGTTTTCGTTTTATTCACGAAGCTTCACCCACATAATCAATGCGTCTTCATTGTTGTCCGAATAATACCTTTTTCGCCGCCCGTGCTCCTTAAAACCCAGCTTGGCATACAAGTTTCGCGCAACCTGATTGGACGGGCGCACCTCCAGCGTCATCTGCGCGCCTCCCAGCATTTTTGCCAGGTCCATCATCTGCCGCATCAACTGTTCCCCGATTTTCTGACCGCGGCTGTCGGGATGAATCGCCACGTTGGTAATGTGCGCCTCATCCAGGATCAGCCACATGCCGCAGTAGCCGATGACGCGCCCGCCCCGGACGGCAACGACGTATTTGGCATTCTGGTTAATCGTCAGCTCGTTGACAAAGGCCTCAAGCGGCCACGGCGTGGGAAACGACAGGCGCTCCAGCTCAGCGACCGCCTCCACGTCCTCCAGCGTCATAAACCGAAACTCTACAACGTCATGTTCGTTCATGTCGAACAACCTCTTGCCTTCAGTTTGGCCTCAGCCTCGGCCAGCTGCAGATACTCGGGAACGAGTTGATGGACATTTTCCGCCTCCCCGATCTGCTTTGCCGCTAACCAGCCTATGCCGGCAGCCCGGGTATGGTTAATGAACGGCGGCGCAAATTGGGCCTGCTCGCCCAGCACTTCCGTGATCACACTGCGGTGGATCGACACGTCATCACCGAGAAACAAAACCGGGCCGTCCGCTGCAGCCTCGGCCGCTATCGGCAGCCAATCCCTCAGCAGGATGATCCGCTCCGGCAGCGCCTCACGAACAGTCATGTCGGTACCGGATCGGTAGCCGCCCGTGTAGACCTGCCCCCGCCTGGCGTCAAATAAAGGGACGATCATGCCGGAATACCCGCCTGCATTGGCTGCGACAGCCAGCAGACTGGAGACGCCGATCACGGGGATACCCAGTGACCAGGCCATAGTCTTGGCGGTTGCCACCCCGATCCGCACTCCTGTATAGGACCCCGGCCCGCGGGCGACCGCGATCCCGTCCAATTGATCGGGGCCGAGATCCAGGCTGTCCAACAATTGCGAGATGCTATCCATCAGGCGGACCGAGTGATTTTTATTCAGGTTGGTCGTCCACTCGCCAAGCACGCGCTCTTCCTCCACCACCGCCGTACTCAGGACGAGATTGGACGTATCAATTGCCAAAATGCGCATGCTTTCCGATCTCCTCGCACAATTCTTCATACCGCCTGCCCCTTGGCTCCAGGCGGCAGTGACGCGCCTGTCCATCACCGTTGGAGAGGGTGATAGTCAGACGCTCCTCCGGCAGCGCCGGCTCGATCAGGGAAGCCCACTCGACTACTGAGACGCCGTCCCCGTAGAAATACTCGTCCAGGCCAAGCTGATCTGCATCATTCTCCACACGGTAAACATCCATGTGGTACAGCGGCAAACGGCCGGCGTACTCCTTGATAATCGTAAAGGTGGGACTGTTCACCACTCCGGCGACCCCAAGTCCGCGGGCCAAGCCTTGTGTGAAGGTGGTTTTTCCCGCCCCGAGATCCCCCTCCAGGGCCAGCACATCTCCTGGCCGCAAATATTCCGCCAGCCGTCTTGCAAACTCCTGCGTTTCTTCTGTGCTTGCAAACGTCCAAACGTACGGATCGACCATACGTCACTTCCTCCTGTCCCCGCTATTCTTCCAAAGAGCGTTACGCAAAGTGGTTATACCCGCCTTTTTCAAGCGGCCTGGTCCCTTGCTGATCGGCAATCCATACGCCCGGAGCTCCCGACTCTACCCTGCCGATCCAAAACAGCGGCAGTCCACTGGCCAAAAACTGCTCCTTGATCGAAGAAGCCTCCCGGGCCGTCCCGACCAGCTGATAGTCTTCGCCGCCGAATAAGGCCCATGCCAGCGGATCTTGCCCGATGCTGGCCGCGTATGCCTCTACATCCCTGTCGAGCGGAATCTTGTCCCGCTCGATCAGCAGGCGGACTCCGCTTGCTTCGGCAATTTCCCACAGTTCGGAGGCAAGGCCGTCACTGACGTCGTTTAACGCTCCGGCATGGCCGCTGGCCACAAGCAGGCGGCCTGCCTTCACCTGGGCTTCGGGACGTTGATGAAGTGCCGCAAGCGCCTTCCACTCCTGGCTCACCTCAACACCATCAGCTTTGGCCTTGAGCAGCATAGCCAATCCCGCAGCGGACCCGCCTACCGGGCCGGTAACAAAAATCGCATCTCCCGGCCTGGCGCCGCTGCGAAGCAGCGCGTGCCCTGATTCTACTTCGCCGAAGACGGTAACAGACAAATAGAGTGCATCAGGCGCCGATACGGTGTCACCGCCTATAATCTGTACCCCGTACCGCTCGCAGGCTTCGTACATCCCGTCGTAAATCCGTCGGCACTCCGGAGGCGACCACCCGCTGGAGATGCCGATGGACACCAGAGCGTACCGGGGGATGCCTCCCATCGCGGCAATGTCGCTTACATTGCTCACAAGGGATTTATAGCCGATGTCTTCCGGCTGCATCGTTTCCCGCAGAAAATGGACGGTCTCGATCATCGTGTCGCAACAAGCAACGATCTGCATTCCGGGGGGCGGAGTAAAGACCGCGGCATCGTCACCGATTCCTACTGCCAGGCCGCCCTTTGCTTGCTGCGCCCCCCGTTTGGTCCACTCGCGAATGAGAGAGAATTCATCGTGTGACAGTGCCCCCGCCCCTTCCATTCCTTGATTTTCCCATTATAGCCGTTGCCTCTTCGGCAGTGCAAGGAAGCGGGCGGCTACAACCCCTCCAGGCGCAATTTTCCGCGGCAGCGCCCGCACACAAAGCGGGCCGGATCCACTTTGCGCTTTCGTTTATATGACATCCCGCAATCGCGGCAGATCAGCACGTACTTGTAAGGCAGGACTCTTTGCCCGCCGGACACCTGACTGCAGTAACGCGAACCGCCCACCTGCTGCAGAAGAGAGCGAAACGCTTTGTCACCGTGTCGATACCCTTGACCCGATAGATGCAGATGGTAATGGCACAGCTCGTGCTTGATGATCCCGATCAATTCTTCCATGCCGTGTTCCTGCAAGTGCCGGGGGTTTAGTTCGATGTCGTGGGAACGCAGGAGATAGCGGCCGCCAGTCGTTTTGAGCCGACTGTTGAACCGGGCCAGGTGGCGAAACGGTTTGTAGAAAAACTGCAGGGATATCTTTTCCACCAATTTTTGCAATTCCTGATCAGTCATCATGGCAATCCTTTCTGTCTGCCATAAGGCAAGCCTGCTCACCCGGAGCGGTTATTTTACCGGCGAACGGACAGGTACCGCCCCGTTTGCTTAGGCATACACTGCCTGTAAAGGTGAAACGCTACAGGAGGTGCCTTCATGCCGCAGTGGATGCGTAAACAACTGCAGCGGGCCTTCTACGGGAAGGACATCCGGCAGATACGTCTCCTCAACAGTTGTTGGTTTTTATATTTGGAAAAACACGGCGGCCGTCCCCTCGAATAGGACGGCCACGCCTTTCCACTACTGGCCGGGGTCGATCATCGTCAGCCCAACCCGCTGCCGCTGCTCATCGATGTCCACCACCCAAACATCGACGATGTCGCCAACGGTTACGACCTCCAGGGGATGTTTGACATAGCCTTTACGCAGCCGCGAGATGTGGACAAGCCCGTCGTTTTTGAGCCCGATGTCGACGAATGCACCGAAATCGACAACGTTGCGCACGGTTCCCTGCAGCTTCATCCCTTTGCTCAGATCGGCGAGCTTCAATACGTCTTTGTGCAGGAGCGGTTTGGGCAGTTCATCGCGCGGGTCGCGCCCCGGGCGAAGCAGACTGTCGACGATATCGCGCAGCGTCGGCTCGCCAATCCCCAACTGCTCCGCTGTGGCCGGAATATCAAGGGCCGACAAGCGCTCGCGGCAGGCCTCGCTGCCGATCTCGCCGACGGGCAGCTCCAGCATCTCCAACAGCCGGTTGGTCGCCTCATAGGACTCGGGATGGATCGGCGTCTTATCCAGCGGGTTCTTCCCATCCATCACCCGCAAAAAGCCAATGCACTGCTCATACGTCTTCGCCCCCAGCCGGGGGACTTTTTTCAATTGAGCCCGGTCGGTAAACTTGCCGATATCCTCGCGCTGCTTTACGATGTTAGCCGCCACCTGCTTGTTTATCCCCGACACGTACTGCAGCAGCGAGGGTGAGGCCGTATTGACGTCAACCCCGACGTGATTGACCGCCGACTGCACGACAAATTGCAGGCTTTCGGCCAGTCTTGATTGTGAAACATCGTGCTGATATTGGCCTACCCCGACCGATTTGGGATCGATTTTGACCAACTCCGCAAGCGGATCCTGCAGGCGGCGGGCGATTGAAATGGCGCTGCGCTCCGCGACGTCAAGCTCCGGAAACTCTTCCTTGGCGAGTGCCGATGCAGAATAGACCGATGCCCCCGCTTCGTTGACGATGATGTAGAAAATTTCCCTGTCAATTTCCTTCAGAACATCTGCCACGAACTGTTCCGTCTCGCGCGAAGCAGTCCCGTTGCCAATCGCCACGATCTCGACGCCGTACTTTGCGATGAGCTTTTTCACCACATCGCTCGCCTCCGCCACCTTATTCAGCGGGGGCGTCGGGTACACGACGGCGACGTGAAGCAGCTTGCCGGTCTCATCCACGACAGCCAACTTGCAGCCCGTCCGATAGGCCGGGTCGACTCCCAGGACGACCTTTCCTTTCAGGGGCGGCTGCAGCAGCAGGTTCCGCAGGTTTTCCGCGAAGATGTGGATAGCCCGCTCCTCGGCAGCTTCGGTCAGCTCTCCGCGCACTTCCCGCTCAATCGAAGGGGCGATCAAGCGCTTGTAACTGTCGTCCAAAGCGGTCTCCAAAAGCTCGCGAACCACCGTTTTACGGGTAATGAAGCGGCGGTGCAAGAAAGACCGGATCTCCTCGGTTGGCGCTTCAATGGATACCTTCAAAATGCCTTCTGCTTCCCCGCGGTTAAGAGCCAGAACGCGGTGCGGCACGATTTTCTTCACCGGCTCGCTGTAGGCGTAATACATCTGATAGACGTTTTTGCCGTCTGCTTCCGTCTCCTTCTGTTCGCTGCCAAGGATGCCTTTTTGATAGGTCGCCTGGCGGATCCACTTGCGAACCTCGGCATCGTCGGAAACGACTTCCGCAATGATGTCCATCGCTCCCTGGAGCGCTTCTTCTGTCGACTCTACGCCTTTTTCCGGATTCACGTACGGCTCGGCCATCGCTTCCGGCGTTCCGCTGGCCGGCAGTGTCAGCAGCAGCTCAGCAAGCGGTTCCAACCCTTTTTCTTTGGCCACTGTGGCCCTGGTTCTGCGTTTTTGTTTGTAAGGCCGATACAAATCTTCCAATTCCTGAAGTTTGGTTGCTTGCCGAATCGCTTGGGCGAGCTCTTCCGTCAGCTTCCCTTGTTCATCGATGAGGCGGAGCACCTCTTCCTTGCGTTCTGCCAGATTTCGCAGATAACGAAGCCGTTCTTCAATGGTGCGAATCTCGGTTTCGTCCAGCTGGCCTGTCATCTCCTTGCGATAACGGGCGATAAACGGAACCGTATTTCCTCCATCCAGCAGTGTGATCGTCTGCTCAACCTGGCGGGTTTTTACCCCGAGTTCTGCAGCGATGATGCCGGCCATCTGTTTGATCTCCATGAACTGTACATCCTCCCGTATTCAGCCAAAATCCATGTTTATTGTAACATAAAGCGGCACGGAAACCGGAATGGGGAACCTATGAAAACAGGGAAGCCTCTTTGTCTTCCGGCTTCCCCAGGTTATTTTTCAACCAGTGCGTTGGCGTCATGCCACAGCGCCTCCCGCAGCTTGGAAAGGGCCCTGCGCTGTAAGCGGGAAACGTGCATTTGTGAGATACCCAATAGATCACCGGCCTGCTTTTGGCTGAGATTGTCATAAAAAGTAAGATAGATGATTTCCTTTTCCCGCTCGCTGAGTACGTGCAGCGCCTTGGACAGGGTCAACTGACGCTCAACGCGGCCGTACTCTTCTTCCTCGCTGCCGATCAAATCGAGCAAAGTGACAGTACTGCCGTCGCTATCCGCTTCAATCTCGGTGTCGACAGACAAAGCGTGATAGTTTCGCGTCATCTCCATCGTCTCGAGAACTTCCTCTTCGCTCACGTTGATGTGACGGGCGATATCAACAATCTGGGGGGAACGTTGAAGTTCTACGGTAAGATGGTCAACCGCTTTCTTAACTTTCGGACCCAGCTCCTTGATCCGCCTGGGCACGTGTACGCTCCATGTCTTGTCGCGGATATACCGCTTGATCTCGCCAACGATGGTAGGGATGGCAAAGCTTTCAAAACTGCGGCCAAAAGACGGGTCGTAACGCTTGAATGCGGCCAAAAGGCCGATCATGCCGACCTGAACCAGATCCTCGAGCGGTTCATTGCCGTACGCAAACCGCGTTGCCAGTGACTCCACCATCCCTCTGTAGTTCTTCACGAGCTGCTGCTGGACCTCCTCGTCACCATCCTGCTGATACTGGGCGATGAGCTCGCAAACGTCCGCCTTATTGATTCCGATTGCTTGTGATTTCGTCGACACCTTTTGCCTCCCCATCCCGCACAAGATACTTCGTCATCGCCACGACAACCCCATGATTCTCACTGATTTCCACCTTATCCATCAAGCTGTGAATCAGGTAGAGACCAAGCCCCCCCTCAGTCAAATCAGCAATATCGCGATGTTTGTCGATCGGCCCAAGTTTTGCTTTCATTCCCTCCAGATCAAAACTGGAACCTTGGTCAGCGACGATGATCTCCAGACAATCTTGCCCTACCAGGCATTGAATCAGCACTTGGCCGATATGCTCTTCCCGGTACGCATGGCGAACGGCATTGGTGCAAGCCTCGGCAACAGCCAGCTTGATATCCTCAATCTCTTCGTAGGAAAAGCCAAGTCGATTGGCGACACCGGAAACCATCAGGCGGGCCACACCGATGTAGTCAGTCCGGGCAGGAAATGTCAGCTCAATCTTGTCGCCATTGCGTTTCTCATCCATTACGGTTCCTCCTTCGGATCAGCTGAATCTACGCCAAACTGCTTTTGCAAGGAAGCCTGATCCTGTTGTCCGGCCGCTGATTCCTCCAGAGGAGTCACTGGAATAATATCGATGAGGCCGGTAATCCGAAACAACCGTTCGATGCGGGGTGTAACATTCTGAATCGACAGCCTGCAGCCCGTCTGCTGGGACAGTTTCAACGCGCCGACGAATACGCCAAGACCCGTACTGTCCAGATACGAAACCTCTGCCAGATCAACCACCACGCTTTGATTGGCCGTCCGCTGAACCAACGGGACGAGCTGATCGAAGAGCTGGGGTGCCGTATGTGCATCCACTTCCCCTGCTACCAAAAGCTTGGTCCCATTCTGAATCGCTTTTGTCTGCATTGTTATGTTCATCGTCTTCCTTCCTTCCCTGCCAAGACTTTACACAACCCGGCGAATCACAATCATCGTGTGATCATCGGGCAATTCCAGATTGGACAGCAACAGAAGCTTTCGATAGAGATTATCAGCGATTTGCTGTGCCGAAGACCCGATCTCTGCCTGGATGAGATCGGCAATATTTTCCCGTTGCAAAAAACGGCCCCCTACCTTGCGCTCGGTTACGCCATCTGTCATCAGGATCAACAGATCTCCCGGCTCTATATCAATCTCAAACTCCTGGTAATCCACCTCGGGAGTGACGCCCAATACCAGCCCCCGGCTTTCCAAATCGTATAGACGCCTGCTGGAGGCACGGTACCAAAATCCCGGCTCGTGGCCGGCCACAGCGTAACGGAACCGATGCAGGCAGGTATCGTACATCCCGTAAAACATGGTGATAAACATCCCAGGCTCGATATTGCGCTCCACTACGCCATTGAGGTGGCTAAGCATCACAGCGGGGGTGATGCGCTGATCCAGAAAGCTGTCCATCGCGTACTTGATCATTGACATGCAAAGGGCGGCCGGAATACCCTTGCCAATAATATCTGCAAGCGCCACGCTAAATACTTGATCATTATGTTTGGAAAAATTGTAATAATCCCCGCTCATCTGCTTGGCCGGCACACTGATCAGCCCAATCTCAAGCTGATCAAACTGCGGAGAGGTGCGGGGAAGCAGCGTCTGCTGCATAGTGGCGGCCACTTCTATCTCCGACTGGAGCTGCTGCTGCCTGCTCCGCAAACTGCGGTACTCCCGAAAGGCTACCCCGTATTCAATCATAACTTCTGTCAATAACTGGAACGAATCCTTGACCAGTTCTGGCAGTTCCATCACCTCTGCCAGTGCCCGTACATGAAAGTCTACGATTTCTTCCGGTGCTACGTGATGTGCCCGAAGCCATTTGCTAAGCTGTTGGCCAAGGTACAACTGGTCTTCTCCCCGACCTCTTAGAAAGGCCTGTAAAATCTTCCTGTATTCGTCTTCCCATTCTTGCCGGGCCATCGAAAAAATTCTCCTTTCAATCGCTCCACTTTATCACCGTTACAACGGTCCCCCTGCCGGGGATGCTTTGAATGGAGAACTCGTCCATTAGCCGCTTGACAGCAGGCAGACCGGCGCCCAGCGCTCCCGAAGTAGTGTAACCATCTTCCATCGCCTTGCGAATATCTCCTATACCCGGCCCGTGGTCTTCAGCGACTATCCTAAGTCCTATGGCTTCGCCCTGCTTAATGGGGGTAATCGTGACCGATCCCTTTTCAGCGTAAAGAAAGATGTTTCGAGCCAGTTCAGAAATCGCCGTGGCAATCCTTGATTGAACAATGTTACCGAAGTGTAAATCTTTTGCAATATTTCGACCCGTCTGTCTGGCAAGGACGATGTCTTGCTCTGTATGTATCGGTATGCGATAAACCACGGCCATGACTGCGACTCCCTTCACCTGAAATCTTTCGTCCCCAGTGCCACGTGTCAAAATTTGTCTGATTTTCTGTTATTGTTTTATTCGCTATGGTAAGCTGCAAATCCTGCTTTTATGGTAACAAAAGTGACAAAAAGATAAACACACTAAAAAAGCTTCTATCGAAGCAATTCGAAGAAGCTGGTTCTTCTTTCATGGAACCCTTTGATGCCGATAGGTTAAGCTATGCCTTCCTATGCGGAAAAAACCACTTCACCTGTTCAGGTATGAGTGGTTTTCTACTGTTAGAAGTCGATTAATCCCAAACTTATCTGAAGCGAATCATTCACTCGTTCCATCATCTCATCGTCAAGATGTGTGATCTTATCCGTAAGGCGCTGCTTGTCAATGGTCCGAATCTGCTCCAACAGGATGACGGAGTCGCGATCAAACCCGTACAATTTCGAGTCGATTTCTACGTGTGTAGGTAACTTTGCCTTTTGGATCTGAGCGGTGATAGCAGCGACGATGACGGTCGGACTAAACCGATTGCCAATATCATTTTGAATGACTAATACAGGTCGAACTCCTCCCTGTTCAGAGCCGACGACAGGTGAAAGATCTGCAAAAAATACATCGCCACGTTTGACAATCACCAGCTACACCCCGCTAACTAAGCGGTCCAAGGTGTGGTCGGCTTCTTCCTCCGCCTCAAATGCTTCCGATGCCATCTTCAAGTTGATTTTGGCCATTTCAATGTAGCCCTTTTGCATCGTCTCGCGGATAAAGCGTTTTTTACGTTCTTTTAGATACAAACTCATCGCCTGGCGAATCAATTCGCTGCGATTGGATTTTTCTTTTTCCACTACGCCATCCACTTCCTGTAAAAGGTTCTGCGGCAAGCTGATCATTATGCGTTTCGTGTTTGTCTTCGACAAGACATACCCACCTCCAACCATGGCCATTACATCTGTCTAACTCTCGTACCCGCGATTCCGCCAGCAACAATACCATTATGTCGAACCGTATGCAAAAATATACATATTGTCGGTGTATCAGGTAAACTATTCGCGGTATTACGCGAAAATCCTGCTTGTCAAACGGTAAAGCATTTTAGCATATATTGACGATTGGATTTGCCACCTGAGCGATCCTTCCATCCCGCAGGTAAACGCGGGGCACGCGCCGGTTCAGCATGCAAGCCACCTCGTAGTTGATCGTACCCAGTTCGGCTGCCACCTCGTCAAGGCTGATCTCTTCATCTCCCTGTCTGCCGTAGAGGACAACCTCGTCGCCAACTTCTGCGTTTTTCTGTTCGATCTTGACCATCAACTGATCCATGCAGACTCTCCCGACAATCGGCACGCGGCTGCCGCGATGCAGTACATAACCTTTATTGGACAGCATTCGCGAGTATCCGTCAGCATAACCGACAGGCAGTGTGGCTATTTGCTCTCCTGCAGTCGCTGTGTAGGTCGCGCCATAGCTGACCGTATACGCTTCCTCGGGCATTTTCACATGAGCGATTTTGGTTTTTAGCGACAGCGCCGGGGTCAATGTCAAATCTTTGCGCTGTCTGAGATAAGGCGAAGGGTATAGTCCGTATAAACTTATGCCTAAGCGGATCATATCATACCCCCACTGCGGAAAGGCGATCGCTGCTGCGCTGTTGCAGCAGTGCACCTTGGGCAGTTGATATCCCCTTGCCTGTAACATTTGTAACATCGCTTGGAATTTCTCATGCTGCTGCATGACATGGGACGTATCCTCTTCGTCTGCGCAGGCAAAGTGCGTAAAAATGCCCGTCCAGCAAAACAACCGGCTTCCGCGGATCTCATCAACCAGCTCAACCAGTTCCGCTTCCGTCCGAACTCCAAGTCTGCCCATCCCGGTATCAACCTTGACATGCAGCCTCAGCGGTTCGTTCTGTTTCGCCTGTCCATGCAGCCTTTGCTTTACATCTTGCACCCACTCGCGCTGGGTGACGGTAAGCTCGATGTTCCACTTCAAGGCTTCTTCCGCTGCGCCGGGCGGCGTGTAACCCAGTACGAGAATGGGGGCGGTTATTCCTGCCCGGCGGAGTGCTATCGCTTCATCCAGCAAAGCAACTGCCAATGAACTCGCACCGCTGGCCAGCGCTTCTTGTCCAACTTGAAGAGCCCCGTGTCCATAACCGTCTGCCTTGACGACGGCCATGATCTCCGTCCGTTCGGGAATGCGGCGGCGAAAAGCCTGAACGTTTGCACGTATGGCATCCAGGTCGATTTCCGCCCACGTATTGCGACAATACTGCCTCATCACTATCGCCTCTTATTCTTTCGTTTGAATCGCAGCAGCTGTTCATTTAATTTTGCCAGGAAGTCGCGCGAGACCATCAGCGAATGCCGCTTCCCGTTTATCTTATAGAAGTGGCGCCCCTCGATTGCCTCCTCTACTTCGCTCAGGGGATACGCTGTCTCTTTGTTTCCAAGCGAGATGATCAGATGCGTCTTGGTCAGCGTATAGCGCGGGCGCAATACTGCTTTGTAAGCAAATGGAGCAAGACCTACGACGGCAATCGCAACACCTATGGCAATCACTTTAAATTGAACGCTTTGCGAATCAATAAAAATGGACGCAATCACGATGCAGAAAATAAAAACCAGCACTTCTACGATACGCATTTTAAAGTTTTTTCGTAAAAGTAAATCACCATAAGCAGATTCCGCTTGATATAAAACCTCTGCATCTTTTGGTTTCATTACTAGCCGTCACCTCTCGACATACATACGCGTATATTAGCGCTTTTTCGCATCTGCTGTCAATTCACAGATTTCCCCGGTTTCGCCTGTAAAGAAAAAGAGGAGGGAATCCCCGCCTCTTTTTCCAGCCTCATGTTATTTTCCGCTGACGCCGTATGTCGAACTGGCTACCCTGACCATTTCCTCCTCGGACAAATCACCGGTAAGCGTATACTCGACGCCATCCAGTTCCCAGGTGAGCAGCCGTCTTTGTTCGCTCGTGCTGGTCAAGACTCCAATGGTAAAGCCGAGATCCACCGGAAGCCCCTGTTCATAAGAGACCGTGGCAGCGTTAGGACGCGATTCCATCAGCTTGTAATTGGAAGAATCCCCCTGGTAATGCAGGACGACGACGGGTTCCCCGTTTTGTGTCAGCGATTCCGTACCGATTAGTTTGACTCCGTCGGGAACGTATTCTGGAATAATCACCCCAAATGGTCCCGAAGGTGTCTTCCCGGTCGTACCGTTCTGGGAAAGGGTGGGGATCGAACTGAGAGCCCCGGTCATGTTGCGGTCCTTGTCGAACGCATCCTTTTCAAAGGTGGGGTTAAAGGTAAAATTGCTGAAGGTAATTTCAACCACAGTATTCATGTTGGTATCCATAATTTCAGCCTTTGCCGGTTTAAAATCCTCACTCATCCAAATCTTTTGCTTCGTTAACGAACGGTTGCCGCTGTAATTGGCTTTTACCTCGAAGACGTACTGATTGCTTTCCATCTTCAATTGGCGCTCCGTGTCATCGACGATACTGCTCACGAGCGTTTCGTACAGGTAAAGCGGTCCGTTGTTTTCCGGCCAACCGCTCTGGAACCGGAAGCTTTTGTTCAAATGGGGGGTGAGAACAAAAACTCCCTCGTCATTCTTCAAGATGATCTGCGTAATGTTGCGCTGCTTGGAAGTGAGCGCGACCCGATAGTTTGACGGCTTTGAGTACCACACCTGAACGTCGTATTTCTGCGGGGTTGAACCTGTCTGCAGGGTTAAAACGGCGTCAGTTTTGTACCCGGTCATTTTTTCCATCGTATTGCTCAGGTCTCCGACGACATCTTCCGGTGATTTCTTACCGAAGCAGCCTGTCGTCAAAACGGAAAGTAGCAGCAGCAAAACCAACCAAATAGCTCCCCGTTTCATCCAATGAATTCCTCCTTGTCAGGTATTCGACAGAGGAAGGCAACCCTGTCTATTTCCAGGGAAATATGTCATCCGGGCGAATCTCACCATTTCATTGCACGAAAGTTGGGAAAATGACGGGATGGAAGAAAATGAGACAGTGATATCGCTGACAGTCGGACAAATACTCCCTTTGACATTCAGGTAGTCCCTCCTAATCTACGCGATATATATCTATGTCCCTCCTCGTCCCAATATGCAGACAAGTTACGCTTGTTCAAGAATGACTTGGGCGATGGCGTATGTATGTGAATGCGAAATGCTCAGGTGGCATACAGGCGTTTGCAGCTGCCCGTACCTTGCCGCCAGAATCTCTTGTTTAATCCGTAATAAAGGCGCTCCACTGTCTCCCCGCAGCACTTCCATATCCTGAAAGCCGACATGGGCGCCAATTCCCGTTCCAAGTGCTTTTGCGGCGGCTTCCTTGGCTGCAAAGCGGCCGGCGATGTATTCCCACGACCGGCGATCGCCTTTGGGCATAAGCTCCCGTTCCTTGTCGGTCAATACCCGCTGAACGAACTTTGAATTCCGC
This sequence comes from Brevibacillus sp. B_LB10_24, assembly GCF_046036945.1. NCBI lineage: Bacteria > Bacillati > Bacillota > Bacilli > Caryophanales > Paenibacillaceae > Brevibacillus > Brevibacillus sp. B_LB10_24. Next base: position 14,474 of record NZ_JBJQOQ010000055.1, read on the forward strand.
TGCAGCAATTCCGCGATCCGGTCGATTTCAATCAGATCGATTCCTATTCCCACTATCACTTGTCTCTCACCTCTTCTAAACCCATTATGACAAAATGAGCGGGAAAACACACATACCAATTGCGAGAAAAGTACCGGGAAAAGCTTGTGGCATGACTAACATTGATCATGGAGAAACGAGAAAAATGGGCTCACTCCGTTCGTGGCACGCCAACAAGGAAGCGGAGATGTCCGACTGGGCAGGCGTTGCCAAGGCCTGCGTTCGCTCCATTTTCCTCGTTCTCCCGAACCGTTTTCAAGGTAAAATACCTTAAAGGCCCTCGCCGTTTTGGTGGCGAGGGCCATTTGTAATCAGATTATTGATTGGCTTTGTTGGATTGGGCTGCTTTAGCAGCAGATTGCTGGTTTTGACGGCGTACCTGGGATACGTTCGTCTCGCTAGCAAATTCAGTAGCAGTAGCAGAAGCAGCGTTTTGAGCAGCACCTTGTTGTTGTGCATTAGCAGCAGATTGCTGGTTTTGACGACGTACCTCAGATACGTTCGTCTCACTGGAGAATTCGGTTGCTGCGTTGATACCGGCTTGGTTCATACCAGCTTGGTTACGTTTTGCCATGATGGTTCACCTCCTGTCGCGTCTGTACATAATGTGCTCAGTGACGCGAAGAGGTATCCACCCACTTTTTTACACGATATGATATCCCAATCAGTCCAATGCGGCCGTCCGCTGCAGTTTCTTATTGCTCCCCCTGCTTTGCATGACGATACCCAAACAGACGACCAGTATTCCCACAGACGAGACAAGCGAAGGAAGCGGGCTGTGAAGCAGCACGACCTCCCCGATGAGCGTGAAAATCACTTCTGTTGCTTGCGTCGACTCAACCATCGCCAACACATTTTGGTTATTGCCAGCCAGGTCTGTAGCAAAGAAAAACAGGGTAGTCGCAATCAGTCCGGAACAGACGGCAACAAGCAGAGATTGCACAAGCTGTGAGGAGGTGGGCAAGCCGCTCTCGGCATAGCCGTAGACCGAAAGCAGTATCCAACAGGGGAGGCTCCCGATGCACATCCCTAATATTCTGGAAAACGGGTCCAATTCACCCTGTATATGGCTCATCATCTTTCGATTTCCGAGCGGATAAGCAATGGCTGCCAGCAGCAGCGGAATCACTGTCAGAGCTGCAGCCTTGATGGATACGGCCTGAATCTGGTCGAACTGGATAATCATCACACCGCATACGATCAAGGCGGACCAGGCGACCCTGCTCCAGGGAATTTTCTCTCCAAACACCGGTGCCATCAGCGGCCCGAAGATGATCGTAAGCTGAAACGTACTGGCAATCAGCCAGCCCGGCCCATTTTCACCGGCAAAACAAATTCCGGCGTAAAAAATGCCAAAACCGACTGTTCCCCAAATGAACCAAACCGCGAACCTGCGCCGCAAATCGGCAAACAACTTTCTTGTACTGCCCTTTACAGCCACGACGGCGAGCAGCAATGGTATCATAAATAAAAAACGCAGGGAGGCACTCCAGGCAAAGGAGCCGCCTTCCAGGCTCATCGAACGGTTTAAAATGAAGGTGGCCGAGAAAAATAAAGCTGCGATAATACCAATCAAGACTGATCTCAATTCAAATCCGCCTTTCCGACGTGCAAGCAAAGTGTGCAACCAAGCAGGAAATAATGGAACGTTCCACGAAAAGACAGTGAGAAGGAGTGATACCAACATGGCTGTAAAACTGATTATTTATACCCAACCGACCTGCGGCCCCTGCCAAGAAGAAAAGATGTGGCTGACACAGCAGGGAATTTCCTTTGAAGATCGAAATATCCGTGAAAATACAGCGTATTTCAACGAAGCGATCGATCTGGGAGCCAATGCAACCCCTGTCACCCTGATTGAAAAGGAAAACGGCGAGCGAAGCGTCATTCACGGGTTTGACAAAGAATCACTCAAACGGGAACTGGGGCTGTAAAGCTGACCAGCAGGAAAATGAAAGGTGAAGCTAGCGCTTCACCTCAGATTGCAGACAAACTCCCTTGCTGATTTTTACAACAAGGGA
>NZ_JBJQOQ010000056.1:0-14979 GCF_046036945.1 Brevibacillus sp. B_LB10_24
AAGCCTGTAGCTCCTGTTCCTTGCGGAACTTTGTCTACAGGCTGAATCGCCTGAAACGGGCGATTTTTTTTTGTTCCACAGCTGTGAACAATTTTCCGGGCAATTCCCGGGAAATTGGCTGTTGATCATGTTGATAACTCGGTGGATACTTGCCGAAACCCCATTCGCTCTGTGGATTATCTTGTGGAAATGGTGGATAAGTCTGTTGAAATCTTGGATACACTAATCGGATACCAACAGCTTGCACGGAGCTTTTTCCACAGGGAGGGTCGTGATGCACAAGTATCTCGCATTCTTTTTGACGCTGTCTCTGCTGTTCAACCTGTACTGTACAAAAACGGTTTACGCGCAGCCCCCGACCGGCAAGCGGCAGGTCGCCGTGATTTCCGTAGAAGGGCTGTCCTTTGCCGATCTATCGCAGCTGCGCGGATATCCACAAGTGGGTAAATGGATGAAGGGGGCCGATTGGGGGGCTCTTTCGATTCGCTTTGGCGGCCCGCGCACGGAAGCGAATGCTTACCTGCAGATGGGAAGCGGAGGGCAGGCTCTCTACAACATGCGCAGCGGTACCGCCTACGGTGCGAACGAAGAGATAGAGCCTGGCGTACTTGCCGCCGACAGGATGCATCAAGTGACCGGGAAAGACCGGCGGAGGGCGCCGGCAGGGGCCATTTTCTTTCCGGGCATCTACCGCTTGAAGCAGGATAACGAAAACAAGCCGTTCACCTCCCGCATCGGTCTGCTCGGGTCGAGGCTGCAGCAGGCTGGGGTGGAGGTGGCCCTGTACGGCAACGGAGATTACGGTGTGACCAGAGCCCGCCACGCTGCTCTTCTCGCCATGAACGAACAGGGGGAAATCCCCCGCGGAGACGTGACAGGCTGTTTGCTGTCCGCTCCGGAATATCCCTACGGAGTGCGAACAGATTACGACTGCCTGTTCGACCGTCTGACGGCTGGAGGCAAGCCTGGACTTACTGTCATTCAACTGGCAGATCTGGCCAGGCTGTACCGCTTTCGCGAGATGATGGACCCGAGTCATTTTCAGGTACTGTATCAGAGCATCATGTCGGATCTTGACGCTTTCCTGGGAAAAGTGATCGCCGGCCGCAAATCAGGGCAGTTGATCATGCTGCTCTCGCCGGCCCCGAACGAATTGGCCCGAAAAGAAAAATCACTGTTGACCCCGATCGCGATATGGAAGGGGTCTGCAGCGAGCGGGCTGCTCACGTCGGCGACGACGCGTCAGCAGGGGGTCGTCAGCGGCCTGGACGTCCTGCCGACGATTTTATCGTGGTTTTCGCTACCCGCGCCTTCCGGATTGACGGGACATGTCATGACGAAGGCTGCAGAGGATGGGGAAAGCGCGTTTGTCAAAAGCAAATCCGCCCTGCTTCCGGAGGCGGAAGGGGGACTCGGCCGGCTCGTGACGGAAGTGAAGAGAATCGATCACATTTACCGTACTCGATCAACGGTGATGTATACGTACGTCATGCTGCAAATCATTGTCCTTCTGTACGCCGCGGTGCTGTGGGTGTGGAATAAACGGATCAAAAAGGGCGAGGTTTCGTTTCTGCGGTATACAGCCAGGCTGGGCTTGCTGGCGATGCTGCTTTTCCCTGTCCTGTTCCTTCTGGAACCGCTGCTCCCGCTGTCGATCCCGCCTGCGGCCACGATCAGCACGGCGATGCTGCTTGCACTCGCAGCGGCGCAGCTTGGCTCGCACTGGCCCTATCCGCGTCTGTTTGCCGCCGTGGCGGCCTGTACCGTGCTCGCGATCCTGATGGACGGCTTCCTCGGTGCGCAAGCGATGCGGCGCTCCTATATGGGCTATGATCCCGTCATCGGAGCGAGGTTTTACGGACTCGGCAACGAATACGAGGGAGTGTTGATCGGAGCCGGGGTACTGCTGTTCGCTGCCCTGTACGAATCGAGGCGGACCTCCATCAAAAGAGGCGAGCCGTGCCTGCGGTCAGGCCGTTTTTGGCTGGCGGCTGCGGGTTTTGCCCTGATCCTGTTCTACATGGCTGCCCCGACGCTGGGCACGAATGCAGGGGGTTTTCTTGCCGGCTGCATCGGATTTGGCGTGGCTATTGCCCGCCTGGAGGGCTGGAAGGCGAGTAAAAAAATCCTGCTGCTGGCGGCAGGAGGCTTGCTTCTCGGGTTAGTCATTTTGGTTGCCGGCAATCTGCTGTGGCAGGGGCCCCCTACCCATGTCGGCAGGGCCGTGCATGAGCTGGTTGCGGGCAATTGGGAAGAGATCGGGCGGATTGTGCAGCGGAAGCTGGAGATGAACTGGCGGCTCATTCGCATCTCCGCGTGGAGCAAGATGTTTGCCGTCTCCCTTTTCGTGATCGGTCTTTTGAGCCTGCGCCCCAATCGCTATCTGCGGCAGCTCTCGGTCCGCCATCCCTGCATGGTGAAAGGGTTTGGCGGCATCATCGCGGGATCGTTGGCCGGCCTGCTCCTCAATGATTCCGGCATTATCACCGCCGCTACCGCCATTCTCTTTTTCGTCGTCCCGGCCCTCTATGCCGCGATCGGCGATGAAGCGGAGCATAGGACGGTATAATGAAGCGCGGTTAGACGTCCGACAAATCGCTCCACTCTTCGAGCAGCTGATCGATTTCGGCGCGAGCCTGGCTGATGCATTCATTCCGCTCTTTTACCAGCAGGTGATCGGAGTAGATATCCGGTTGGCAAAGCTCTTCCTCCCAACGGGCGATCTCTGCTTCCCGAGCGGCGATCGTCTGCTCGATTTCTTCGATCCGGCGCAGACGCTGCCGTTCGCGCCGTTTTGCTTCCTTTTCCTGCTCGTAGCTCAGCTTTTCTCTGGGGGCGGTTTGAACTGGGCTTACTTTTTCCCCGGGGGCAGCAGGCTTTTCCTTACTTCTCTCCAGGGCCAGCTCGGCCAGTTCCTGCTTCTTCTCCACGTAGTAGTCGTAGTCGCCGAGGTAACTGGTTACGCCATTCGGTGACAACTCCAGCACGCGGGTGGCGATCCGGTTGAGGAAGTAGCGGTCGTGAGAGACGAACAGGATGGTACCGGGATAGTCAAACAAGGCATTTTCCAGGACTTCCTTGCTCAAGATGTCAAGGTGGTTGGTCGGCTCGTCAAAGAGGATGAAATTAGCCTCCTGAAGCATCAGCTTCGCCAGGGAGACCCGCGCTCTCTCGCCGCCAGACAGATCGCCAATCTTTTTCAAAACGTCGTCGCCGCTGAACAGAAAGTTGCCCAGCAGCGTACGGACGTCTTTTTCCAGCATGTTCGGATAGTCGTCCCAGATTTCGGCCAGCACCGTTTTCCCCTCGTGCAAGTTGTGCTGTTCCTGATCGTAATAACCGATTGTCACGTTGCTGCCCAGCTGTATCTGTCCCCGCAGCGCGGGAAGCTGGCCGATGATCGTTTTGAGCAGCGTCGATTTGCCGATGCCGTTGGGACCGACGATGGCCACCCGCTCTTCCCGTTCGATCGTAAAGGTGAGGTTGCCGGCCAGTACGTGATTGCCGTAGCCGATCGACAGGTTGGTGATTTTCCCCACATCGTGACCGCTCATTTTGGCAATCTCAAATGAAAAATGGGCGGCTTTCGTTCCTGTCACAGGTTTTTCCAAAAGATCCATTTTCTCCAATGCCTTACGCCGGCTTTGCGCCCGTTTGGTCGTGGTGGCACGTGCGATGTTTCGCTGGATGAAATCCTCCATCCGGGATATTTCCTCTTGCTGCCTTTCGTACATGCGCAGCTCTTGTTCGATTCGGCTCGCTTTTATCTCAAGAAACTTGCTGTAATTGCCGACGTAGCGAGTGGCGCGGTTCCGTTCGATCTCGTAGATGACCGTGACCAGCTTGTCGAGGAAGTAGCGGTCGTGAGAGACGACGAGGATCGCGCCTTTGTAGTTTTGCAGATAGCTCTCCAGCCAAGTCATCGTCTCGATGTCCAAATAGTTGGTCGGCTCGTCGAGCAGAAGCAGGTCAGGAGCCTGCAGCAGCAGCTTGGCCAGGGCCAGACGGGTTTTTTGCCCGCCGCTAAGCGTCTGTATGGGAGTCGTCACTTCCATGTCGGCAAAGCGAAGACCGTGCAGGACGCCGCGGATACTCGCTTCATAGCTGTAACCGCCCCGGTCGCGGAAGGCGACAGAGCGCCTGTCGTACTCCTCCAGCACCTGCTTGTAGCGCCGTTCATCCGCCAAAATCTCCTCGCTGCCCATCTCCAGTTCCAAGCGGCGCAGCACGCGTTCTTCTTCCTGGAAATGCTGGAAGACGCTCATCATCTCGTCCCAGATCGTCTGCTCCGACTCCAAGCCGCTGTCTTGAGCCAGATAGCCCAGCGTCACGTCCTTGGGCTTGCGGATCACACCGCCGTCAAAGCTGAGCTGCCCGGCGAGTATTTTCATCAAAGTGGACTTCCCGGCCCCGTTCACACCGACCAGTCCGACTCGTTCTCCGGATTGTATTTGCAATGATATATCTTGTAGAATGGTTTCAACACCGTAAGCTTTGTTTATTTGTTCGGCTTGCAGTAAAATCATAGTTTCACCTCTAGATGGATGTCCCATATAGTGTAGCGTAAGCCAAAGCCTAAGGACAAGGGGAAGCAGGGGGGAGGATACGTGCAGAGCGGGGAACAAAAACAGATACTGCGCAAGCGCGTGCTGGAGGCGAGAGCGTCGCTTTCGGCGGAGGAGCGCGAACAGAGGGCGCAGCAAATGACGTGCCATTTGCTGGCGTACCAGCCGCTCGCCGAATGCAGGTCGCTGCTCGGGTTTTATCCGTTTCGCGATGAGATTGACATACGGCCGTTCTTGGCAGAGGCCCGGAAGCGGGGACAAGAGGTTTATCTGCCTTTGACGATCCCGGCCAACAGGCGGCTCATCCCCTATCTGTTCACTGGGGAATCGACGCTGCGCACAGGGGTTTACGGCATTGCTGAGCCGGATCCTTCCAGATCTTCACCCGCGGATCCCGACGCGATTGAGGCAGTGATCGTGCCCGGAGTGGTGTTTGACCGCAAAGGAGGCCGAATCGGCTACGGAGGGGGTTACTACGACCGGTTCCTGGCAGGGCTGGATCGCCGGCCGCTTTTGATCGGCGTCGGTTTTATGCTGCAAGTGACCGGGGAAGTGCCGCGGGAGGCGCACGATCAGCCGCTTGACTGCCTCGTGACCGAAGAAGGGGTTTTCGACTTTGCGTGCAACTGAAACATTTCTGCCATAAAAACCATTATTAGTGTACAATCGAAGTAGGATAAGATGTAGTATAATGTAGGCCGTCAGAACGACTGGCGGAAAGTTTGCGACAACGGAAAAACAGAAGCTTGGCTGTTGCCCTTTGGATAAATTGGGCATGCTTGTATACAAGTCCACTTCTGTCAGTGAAGCGGAGGAAATACGGATGTCAAATTGGAAAATCGGCGTGATTACAGCAAGTGATTCCATTTCCAAAGGAGAGCGGGAAGACGACCGGATTGGCGTGCTGCGGCAGTTGTCACAGGAGTTTTTGCAGGCGGACGTCGCTGTCTACCGGACAGTCTCAGACGATATGGAAGAGCTGAAAGAGCAGATGATTGAGCTCGTCGACCGCGAAAAATGCGATCTGCTGATCGTAACCGGCGGCACCAGCTTGAGTCCTCGGGATGTGACCCCGGAGGTGACATCCTGGGTGATCGACCGTCCTGTTCCGGGATTCGCCGAGGAAATGCGCCGGGCCGGACTGCAGCAGTCCCGCCGTGCGATGCTGACCCGGGCAGTCGCCGGAACGCGGGGAAACAGCCTCATTCTGAACCTCCCCGGAAATCCGAAAGGGGTAGATATCTGTCTGAGAGCGATCGCCGACATGATCCCGGACGCCCTTCACATTCTGCAGGGGCGTGAACAGACCAGGGAAGAGTGGGGGGGGTACGGTTGGTAACGAAACCAAATTTTATCGAGGTTCCCGTTCGCCAGGCGGTTGGCATGGTTTTGCCCCATGATGTCACGCAAATTATTCCCGGGCAATTTAAGGGGCGTTTGCTAAAAAAGGGGCATGTTATTACTGAGGCGGATATCGAACCGCTGCTGTCGATCGGCAAGGAACACATCTACATCCTGGACATGCCGCCGGGATACCTGCACGAGAACGAAGCTGCGGAGCGAATCGCTTCGGCAGTGATTGGCGGCGGCTTGACGATGTCCGAGCCCGCCGAAGGGAAGATAACCTTAAAAGCGACGGCAAAGGGACTGGCCAAGATAAACGAGGCAGCTGTTCACGCCATTAATGAGCTGGAAGCGATTGCTTTCTCGACGATTGTTACCAACCGGGTAGTAGATGCAGGGAAGGCAGTCGCAGCGACACGCATCATTCCTTTGATCATCGAAGAGGAGCGGATCCGCGAGCTGGAGCAGGTGGCTGCCAGCTTTTCCGGCCCGATCGTTCAAGTGATTCCGTTTGCGCCAAAGCGGGTAGGGCTGGTGACGACCGGCAGCGAAGTCTACTCCGGGCGGATTGCCGACAAGTTCGGCCCCGCTGTTCGGGCCAAGGTGGAAGCGCTTGGCTCTGTCGTGACGGAGCAGCGATTTGCCTCTGACGATAAGGCGATGATTGAGCAGGAGATTCGCTACTTTTTAGAACAAGGCGTAGATTTGGTTCTCGTCACCGGCGGCATGTCCGTCGACCCGGACGACCGGACGCCTGGTGCGATCGCCGGCGTGGGGGCGCGGGTCGTCCGTTACGGGACGCCGATGCTGCCCGGTTCGATGCTGATGATCGCCTACGCGGGCAAGACCCCGATCCTCGGATTGCCGGGGGCTGTCATGCACGAGCCGTTTACCTCCTTTGACGTTTTCCTTCCGCGTTTGTTGCTTGGCGAGGAAATCACCGAACAAGACGTAACTAGCCTTGGCTACGGTGGTTTGCTTCATACCTAAAATCTTTATGAAATGGAGTGAGTATCTTGCCAACGAATATCGGGATTGGTGGATTTGTATTACTTTTGATCTTAGCGCTGATCTTGTTTGGTCCGAAAAAGCTGCCTGAGCTGGGGCGTGCTGTCGGCAATACCTTGAAAGAGTTTAAGAACGCAACCCGCGGCTTGACCGGCGAAGAGGAGGACCAGCGGACGCAGAACAACGTACAGAAGGCGGTTGCGACCGACACCGCGGTCGACCGCGAGCAGATTGAAAAAGAGATTCGCGAGCGGATTGAACGGGAGCGCCTGGAGGCAAAAATCCGCGAACAGATCGAGCAAGAACAAAAGGCGTAAGGCCCTGACATGTTTCTTTTGATGTGTCTGGATTGGTAGGTGCCGGGATGGGAAAGAACCACGTTGCGGATATGACAGTTGTTGACCATTTGACGGAGCTGCGAAAACGGATCATCTGGGTGCTCATCGTCCTGGTGGTCTCGCTGATACTGGGGCTCGCCTGTGCCGGTCCGGTGATGGAATACGTCAAGAAGACCTCGTCGGCCGTCGCGATTCCTACAGTAGCGCTGGCTCCGACTGATATCATTCGCGTCTATATGCAGTTTGCCTTTATGATCGCTCTGATCGTGACCTTGCCGGCAGCCTTGTACCACGTCTGGAAGTTTGTCAGTCCGGGGCTGCGGGATGTAGAGCAGCGGGCTGCCGTCTATTTTATTCCCGCTGCTTTCCTCCTGTTTGTCGGAGGGGTCCTATTCGGCTATTTCGTGATCTTTCCGATGCTGATCGGGTTTATGACGAAGCTGACGATCAACACCGGAAATGAAGTGATGTTCGGGATTGCCCAGTACTTCAGTTTCATGTTTAACTTTTTGATTCCGTTCGGACTGCTGTTTGAACTGCCGATTATCGTCATGTTTCTGACCCGGCTGCGGATTCTCAATCCGCTACGCTTGGCCAAGATCAGGCGTGTCGCGTATTTTGTCCTGGCGGTAATCGGTTTTTCGATTACTCCCCCTGATTTGGTCAGCCATATTTTGGTGACGATTCCGCTGATCATTTTATATGAGATCAGCGTATTCCTGAGCCGGGTGGTCTACCGCAAGCAGTTGAAAGAGGACGAAGAGTGGGAGCTTCAATACGGCAGCGCTGAAGAAGTGAATGTGGATTGACATGCAGCATCTCTTGCTCCAAGCAAGAGATGTTTTCCTTTTTTCGGGCATACTACGGCGTGTAGACGGAAGGGGGAAAATAGGATGTGGAAATCCATCTGTCTTGCCTTGATGCTGTTTTCCGCTCAGTCGATTCAGGCGGATGACGTGGAGTTGTATGACACGGACAAGGAGCGGGTCATCCAAACCTTCGCCAATTCGGAGAAGTTTCAAGAACAGGCGGCTGATATCTTGAAGCGTGTTACCGGAAGGGTACAGGAGCTGGCCCCTTCACTGACAAAAGTGGAGATCTTAAAAATCCCTTTAGCCCCGCCCCGGGAGCTGACAATTCAGCCTGGCGGTGTCCAGGCAAAAGTGGTGGAAATGTTCGTCGTGATGCCCAAGCAGGGGGACCGGGCACCTTGGCTTATCCTGCATACCAAAGAACACAGCACGATTCTCGCCGAATTTTCCGGAAGTGTGCAGAACCTGCGGGACATGTTAAAGGCGTCTCCCCGTGCCGATCATCTGCAAAAACAGCAGTAACCGACAGTGCGCTCCAGCCTGGACTTCTCAGGATGGAGCGTCTTTTACGTTTGCGGGTCCGGGTCTACTGAGGAGCTCTCGGGGTAATAAAATCCTCCGTATAGAAATCGTCATAGACGCCGGCGCCCAGTTGGCTGAACTCTTTGGATAGGATGTTTTTTCGGTGACCGGGGCTGTTCATCCAGCCTTCGTGAGCTTCAATGGCGTCTGGATAACCGGCTGCGATATTTTCGCCGGCCGCTTGGTAAGCGATATGGGAAAACTTCAAGCGTTCAAACGGATCCAGACCGGTCGATGCAGAGATATGGTCGAAGAAGTGCGCATCCGACATATCGTGGCTGTGGCTTTGCGCTACGGAAGCCACCTGCTCGTTCCAGGCCAGGGGCGGAAGCTGGTTGCGGCGGCGGCTGACATTTACCAGGTCAAATATTTGCCGGGCGTGAGCCGTATCGATCTGCTGCCGCTGCAGGAGTGTCAGGACTGGGGCGTCAAAGTTGGGACCATCCCCGCTGTACGTCCATTTCATTTCATAGTAACCGCCCCGCAGCAGGATCAGTTTGTCAACCAGCCGGATCGCGGATACATCGCTCTGGCTGTGTTTGTCGAGATAAAAAATGATGGGCGTCCCTCCAACCAGAACAAGCGGGCGCTCTTTTACCTGATTGGTCAGTTCAACGTTGACTTCTTTGTACGTAAAGGAAACGGTATTCTTCAGCTCGTGCTTTTGCGCGAGGGTCTGGTAGTCAGTGCCGACGCCAATGTCGTCAACTGCCGCAGCAGGAGCGTTTGAATACAGATCGACTACCTTGCCGTCTGCAATCCCTACCTGCAGGTAACGGTCAAGATCCTGATTGTAGACGAGCCACACATACCCGAACGGGCTTGGGTCGCGCCGCTGCGGCTGCCCCCATTTGGACAGCACTTGCTGCTCTGTGTCCCCAAGCGCAATGTCGAACAGGCTGACAGCCGTACGCTCGATGGCTGCGGCTGTAACCGTGGGGAGCCTGCCGGAGACGGTCGCCGGGAGCGCAGCAGGGGGATTGCCGTTTACTTCAATGACGACAGGTGTGTTTGTCTGTGGGCTTTTGCCAATCGCTTGCTGCAGATCGGCGCTGTTTGTTCTGAACTCCCACGCGGTCATCAGCGCCAAGACAGAAATGCTGCCCAATGCGATAAACCAGCGTTTGTACAAAGGGAACCCCCTCCTTTTGCGTATGGTAGCCTTCTGATTCTATTTATATGTTTTTGGGCGGTTAATAGTACCGAGTCTATTCTATAAATTTTTGAAATAGTTGGGAGTTTGCCAGACGGATGTGGCAAGTATAAGGGAGATCCGTTTGGAGATAGTAAATAAAGTGTGCTTGTTCGGAAGAAATTGCAAAATAGTGGTTGAAAAGTACTTGCAAAGGACAATGCGATTCATTATTATAGAAATTGGGTGTTAGCACTCGATCAAGAGGAGTGCTAACAACTAAACGAATCTCATCGATTTGAGGAGGGTGTTTTTTGTGTTGAAGCCATTAGGTGACCGTGTGGTACTCGAACCAATCTCGAAAGAAGAAACAACTGCTAGCGGTATCGTATTGCCAGACACCGCTAAGGAAAAACCACAAGAAGGCCGCGTTATTGCTGTCGGATCCGGTCGCGTTGCTGACAACGGCGAACGTATCGCTTTGGAAGTAAAAGAAGGCGACAAAGTCATCTTCTCCAAGTACGCAGGCACAGAAGTAAAGGTGGACAACAAGGAATTGCTCGTGCTGCGCGAATCGGATATTCTCGCAGTCATCGACTAATTCCCGCCACTTACACATAGCGATCGAAAATAACACATAACGCAGGAGGTTGTTAACATGGCAAAACAAATCAAGTTTTCCGAAGACGCTCGCCGCTCCATGCTGCGCGGTGTAGAAGCATTGGCTAACGCTGTTAAAGTAACGCTTGGACCAAAAGGCCGCAACGTCGTTCTGGAGAAAAAATTCGGCTCTCCGCTGATCACCAATGACGGTGTGACTATCGCGAAAGAAATCGAATTGGAAGACGCTTATGAAAATATGGGCGCACAGCTTGTGAAGGAAGTAGCGACTAAAACCAACGATGTAGCTGGTGACGGTACGACTACTGCGACTGTTCTGGCCCATGCGATGATTCGCGAAGGACTGAAAAACGTAACGGCAGGCGCCAATCCAATGGTGATCCGCCGCGGTATGGAAAAAGCAGTTCGCGCTGCTGTAGAAGAGATCAAATCGATTGCCAAGCCGGTTGAAAGCAAATCTGCAATTGCACAAGTTGCAGCCATCTCCGCTGACGATCCGGAAGTTGGAAACCTGATCGCTGAAGCGATGGATAAAGTTGGAAAAGACGGTGTTATCACCGTTGAAGAATCCAAAGGCTTCGCTACTGAGCTGGAAGTAGTCGAAGGGATGCAGTTCGACCGCGGCTATGCTTCTCCGTACATGATCACCGATACGGACAAAATGGAAGCCGTTTTGAACAACCCTTACATTTTGATCACCGATAAGAAAATCTCCAACATCCAGGAAGTACTGCCGGTTCTGGAGCAAGTGGTACAAAGCGGCAAGCCGCTCTTGATCATCGCCGAAGACGTAGAAGGCGAAGCGCTGGCTACTCTGGTCGTCAACAAACTGCGCGGTACCTTCACGGCAGTAGCTGTTAAAGCTCCTGGATTTGGCGATCGCCGCAAAGCAATGCTCGGTGATATCGCAATCCTGACTGGCGGCGAAGTGATTACCGAAGAATTGGGTCTCGACCTGAAATCCACCAAACTGGAACAACTCGGCCGCGCTGGCAAAGTCGTTGTTACCAAAGAACATACGACGATTGTTGAAGGTGCAGGCGATAAAGCTGCGATCGACGGTCGCGTAAACGAAATCCGCAAGCAAATCGAAGACACTACTTCTGACTTCGACCGTGAAAAATTGCAAGAGCGCCTGGCTAAATTAGCTGGCGGTGTAGCAGTGATCAAGGTTGGAGCAGCTACCGAAACAGAACTGAAAGAAAAGAAACTCCGCATCGAGGACGCGCTCAACTCCACTCGCGCTGCTGTGGAAGAAGGTATCGTTCCTGGCGGTGGTACGACGCTCATCAACGCCATTAAGGCTGTTGAAGCTGTCAAGGCTGATGGCGAAGAAGCAGTGGGCGTACAGATCGTCAAACGCGCTCTCGAAGAGCCGGTTCGTCAAATCGCTGAAAATGCAGGCCTGGAAGGTTCCATTATCGTCGAGCGCCTGAAGAATGAACCGGTCGGCATTGGTTACAACGCCGCTACAGAAGAGTGGGTCAACATGCTTGAAGCAGGTATTGTCGATGCTGCGAAAGTTACCCGTTCTGCGCTCTCCAACGCAGCGTCTGTCGCTTCTATGTTCTTGACGACTGAAGCAGTCGTAGCAGATAAGCCTGAAGAAAATAAAGCTCCTGCCGGCATGCCGGACATGGGCGGAATGGGCATGATGTAATCGGGAACGACATCCCGATACAACAGGGAGACAGGTGACAAACCTGTCTCTTTTTTTTATTGCAGTCGGAACGGTCTCGGACAAAAGAACCAGCACATGAATAGTCGAAAAATTAAAAATAGTAATATTTTACCAAGGTGATTTCGGTCCGATTCGAGAAAGCTCTATTATCACCGAAAGGAGATGGATTTTGTATGAAGCGATTCATTCTTTCCATTTTGGCAGGCATACTTCTCTTAACCACACCTGGACTGGCTTCGGCCGATAACGGTACGGCAGCTTTGACCGAGTATCGCGTCCCCGGTTTGAAGAATGCGGCGGAGATCATCGTCGATCACTGGGGTGTACCTCACATCTACGCTTCCAGCCAGGAGGACGCCTTTTTTGTTCAGGGCTTTAATGCTGCAAGAGACCGCTTGTGGCAAATCGATCTTTGGCGAAGGAGAGGGTTAGGCCAGTTGTCAGAGGTGTTGGGTCCCGCATACGTCGAACAGGATCGGGCAGCCCGATTGTTCCTGTATCGCGGGGACATGAAGAAGGAATGGGCTGCGTACGGCTCCGATACCCAAAAAATCGTCACCGCTTTTGTCAACGGTATCAACGCCTATGTAGACAAGGCCCTGGCAGACCCGGAACTGATCCCGGAGGAATTTCGGATTCTGGGCTACAAACCGGCCAAATGGTCACCGGAAGATATCGTCCGCATCCGCAGTCATGGTCTGACGAGAAACTTGAAAAGCGAAGTGGCCAGGGCACAGATTGTCAGTCAATTTGGCGGTGATGTCGAGAGTATCCGCCAGCGGCTAGAGCCGGAATGGAAAATGGAAATTCCCGAGGGAGTCGATTACGCCGATATCCCTAAAGATGTACTGAAGGTTTACGATCTGGCCACCCAGGGAGTCGAGTTCGATCAAGCGACGAAAACATTAACCCAGACCAGCCTGGCAGAGGAGCTGTACGAACAGGCCAATATCGGCAGCAACAACTGGGTCGTGAGCGGAGCGCGTACGGAAACCGGACGTCCGATATTGGCCAATGACCCGCACCGGACGCTGTCGCTCCCTTCGCTGCGCTATATTGCCCATTTATCGGCACCTGGCATGGATGTCATCGGGGCAGGTGAACCTATTTTGCCCGGCATATCGATTGGCCATAATGGAAAAATTGCCTTTGGATTAACCATCTTTGCCATTGACCAGGAGGATTTGTACGTTTATGAAACCAACCCGAAAAATCCCTCGGAATACCGGTATAAGGGAAAATGGGTACCGATGAAGGAAGTGAAAGAGTCCGTCCCTGTACTTGACGGGCAGGCACAGGAAGTGAAGCTGGAATACACCACTCATGGACCGGTCATCTACAAAGACACGGAGAAAAATAAAGCCTACGCCGTTCGGGCGGCATGGCTGGAGCCCGGGATGGCCCCGTACCTTGGAAGCTCCTCTTACATGACTGCGGCCAACTGGAAGGAGTTCTCCAAGGCGATGAACCAGTGGGGCTCTCCTTCGGAAAATCAGGTGTATGCCGACACTCAAGGGAATATAGGCTGGAAACCCGGCGGACTGACGCCGGTGCGGAAGAATTGGGACGGTCTGTTGCCGGTGCCGGGAGACGGGCGCTATGAATGGAACGGCTTCCTCAATCAAGAAAAGCTGCCATCCGAGTTTAATCCGGCCCGAGGGTACATTGGAACGGCCAACCAGATGAACCTGCCAAAAGATTACCGTTTCGAACAATACAAGCTTGGCTTTGAGTGGGCCACTCCGTTCCGGTTTAACCGGATTGACGAGGTGCTTGGCAAAAACGGCAAAATGAGTGTGCAGGATGCATTGCGTCTGCAGACGGATTACCAATCCGAACCGGCAAAAAGGATCCAGCCGCTGCTTGCCAATCTGCAGCCCAATAATGAAAAGCAGAAGCAGGCCTTGCAGCTTTTGAAAAACTGGGACGTCCAGCTATCGCCAGACTCAGCTGCAGCCGCCTTGTTTGAAGTCTGGTACCAGCAACACGTAAGACCTGCAATGGTTGCGAAGCTGGTTCCGGCTGAAGCAAAACAGTTGATAGGGGCGGGCGACCCTGTCGTTATTCTCAACTTGGTAGAAAAACCTGATCAGCGTCTTGGCGACCACCCTGCACAAGTGCGGGATGAACTGCTGCTGACAACGCTGGATGAAGCCATCAAGAATATGGAGAACCTGCTCGGAACTGACATGACGAAGTGGAAATGGGGCGACCTGCACCACGCTGAATTAAAACATCCGCTTGCCGCGCTCGTAGATGAACAGACAGCAAGCAAGATGAACATCGCACAGCTTCCGCGTGGGGGCAGCGCTGATACCGTAGGAAACACATCCTATTCCTCGGGAGATTTTCGACAGATAAGCGGCGCGTCGTTTAGAATGGTGATCGATGTAGGCAACTGGGATGAGTCAGTGGCTGTAAACAGCCCCGGCCAATCCGGCGACTATCGGGATCCCCACTATCAGGACCTGTTCCCGCTTTGGGCCGGCGACAAGGCATTCCCTCTCCTGTACAGCCGTGAAAAGATTGAGCAGGCTGCGGAAAAGAAGTTTGTCCTCACGCCAGGCAATTGAGAATTCTCATGCTGCCCCCGGTGCCTGCCGGGGGCTTTCTTATGTGAATGGGACAGCTATCATGTTTAAGCTCGTCATTATGCCAGGGGAGAATTTTTCCTGTTTCTCCTGTAAAAGGTTCTTGCATCCCGTTCAATGCTTTGTTATGATAACGGATGTCGCTCTAAAAAAGGATCAGTTGATTCTATGACTCTTTCAAAAAAAGTTAAGATTTACTATTGATTTTAACGAGACTATATGATAGAGTAGTAAGAGTCGCCGCTGATAAACGGCAACGACGAAAATGCTCTTTGAAAACTGAACAGCGAAGCGTTTTAGTGAGT
>NZ_JBJQOQ010000057.1:0-14492 GCF_046036945.1 Brevibacillus sp. B_LB10_24
GATTTGAAACGTTTTGTAGTGATGATCGGACATGAATTCACCTCCTGCTAGCAAACATATGTTCCTTTTTTATTTTACCAAATTTTGATCAAAAATGGTAGGTTTTTTTGCTAACCTGCACGAACTACTAGCAAAGCTTGGATTTCAAAAGTACGTCCAAGATGTCACCGATTCACCTCCCCCTTAGCTTCCTGTGGCGCTTGAAGAGGGAGTCCTCTCGGTGGGTATGATAGAATAGCCGCAAGATAAACATGAGCGCCGCATTTCCATCGGGATAATCATTCGGCCGGCCAATCCAATAAAGAAAGACTCTTGCACCAAAGCACTCAAGAGCGGCCCGTATGGCTTGTATCTCCATATCACTGTGGGGCCGCACACCAAAGCGACGTTNAGCCGCAAGATAAACATGAGCGCCGCATTTCCATCGGGATAATCATTCGGCCGGCCAATCCAATAAAGAAAGACTCTTGCACCAAAGCACTCAAGAGCGGCCCGTATGGCTTGTATCTCCATATCACTGTGGGGCCGCACACCAAAGCGACGTTCATAACTGGTTTACTCATTCTCAAATCCTCTCTGATTTTATAGGTACATGAGGAATGGTGAGGACGGAAAGGTTCCTATTTGCCTTGAGCAGATACAGACCTACCCGTCCTCAAGCCGCTATGGCTAAGCATGGCTGGACGCCGTCTTCTCCTTTGCGTTGGACCGATAGTGCCCCGGCGTTACCCCCGTCCATTTTTTAAAAGCATTTTGAAATGCGCTTGGTTCCGAATAGTGCAGCAAGTAAGCAATCTGACTGATGGAATACTCCCGCCTATTCAAATAACGTATTGCCATTTCTTTGCGAACACTGGCGGTTAATTCATGATAGGAAGTATCTTCTTCCTTTAATTTCGCTTGCAGGGATCGCGCACTCATCTGAAACGCTTTTGCCGTCTTCTGCAAGGTTGGAAAAGAAGCAGGCATGCACGCCATCATCCATTGAAAGACCCGATCGGAAAAATCTCTACCCCGGATCAGCTTATTTCTTATTTCTTCCGCAATCGGTTCAAAAGCCCGAAGCAGCCTGGGATCTGAGTACAGGATCGGATACTGCAAAACTTCCCTGCTCATCCGAATCCCATTATCTTTCCCGCCAAAGCGGGGTTCTACCCCAAAGATTGACAGGTAAGGGCCGAGATCAGGTGGAGCAGTATGTGAGAATTGAAGCTCATGGATCGGAATCGATCGATTGCTCATGCGGACAATCAAGTGATACACAGAGCTGACCATATCTTCCACACACTGCCGGGACATCTGTGCCTGGTTTATATTATAAAACCGCAGAATGACATCGTCTCCCTGCTCTTCCCAATTCAGATTATACCCGCTGCAGACAATCACGTTATACCTCTGATAGGCTGTCAGAGCGTCGGCGATCTTTTCGGAGTGCATCATGACGTAGCCGAGAATGCCCAGATCGGCGATCTCTGTTAACGCTCCCTGATGCAAGCCAAAGTAATCATCTTGTGTGTACTTTGCTGCTTCGTACATGATGCGCTCAAGCTCCTCCCCGTCAATGCGCGCCTCTACATCCTGCAGCCTGGTGGAGTCGAAAGAAACCTGGCGGCAAAAATGTTCAAAATCTAGCCCTTTGTGAACGATCGTCTTCATAATCGGGTAAACCATGGAAATAGCAAACCCCTGGATATGATTCAACGCCAAGCCTCCCTTTTGCGTGAAACAATAAGATTTATACGTCTTGGATCATGTATCTCTTACGTAAATAACGATATGCTCAATACAGTCCTGATACCCATCATACACAAATGACGGAATGAATCCGATCGTAAAAGGAGGAGAAAGAATATTGAAGATTCTCGTGATTATCGGACATCCCGATCCGGAGAGCTTTTGCTCGGCCTTGTCTCATGCCTATATAGAAGGAGCAAAAAGCAAATCAGCGGATATTCGTACCATTAACTTAAGTCAAATCTCATTCGACCCCAATTTGAAGTACGGATACCGGAAAAGAACAGAGCTCGAAGAGGCACTCAAAGAGGCGCAAGAACTCATCAGTTGGGCAGATCATCTTGTCATTGTCTATCCTACCTGGTGGGGTACGATGCCCGCCATTCTAAAGGGATTCTTCGACCGCGTCTTTTTGCCTGGTTTCGCGTTTCGCTATCGCAAGGATTCCCCCCTGTGGGATAAGCTCTTAACCGGCAAAACGGCGCATCTGCTTGTCACCATGGATACGCCGTCCTGGTACAACCGATTGATCTACTGGCAAGCCGGGCATCTCGTGATGAAGCGCAACATATTGAAGTTTTGCGGGATCAAGCCTGTACGTGTCACTGAGATCAGTTCGGTCAACGCTTTATCAGAGAAGCTGCGGACAAAATGGCTGGAGAAAGTAAAGCGGCTAGGGGCCAAGCTGGCATAGAGCTTCCGTCAACCCGGAGGCGTCCCGTGAATGGATTTGATTTCGTACTTCAGACGGTTCGCAAAGCTGGTGAACAGGCGGGAAAAACGCTTCTCCTCCGACCGGACCGCCCCCAGGTAAACGGGCTGTTGCGGGACGTTCAGTTCCAGCGTGACCATGTCGGGGGTGGCCAAGTACGATTCGTTGCTAAACGAGTAGTCCAGCCCGATCGTTACGGCCATCTCTTCCCGTACAGCACTGCGGATGGCATCCGTATTGTTGGTCGTGAACAGGACGTCGACCGGGCCGTAGGCAGCCGCGAAATCGTCCATGAACCATTTCACATACTCGTCGTTGTACAGGACAAAGGATTGCTGTCCCATTTCCTCCGGGGTAAGGGACTTCTGCAGGGCGAGCGGTGAATTCCTGCTGACGCCCAGTACCATTTTTCCTTCCAGGATCCGCTCGAATAGAAGCCCCGCGTTTTTTTTCACAAGGTCATCGTGGAGGATCAGCAAGCCCATATCGATTTTATGCTGGCGAATGTCTTCCAGAATTTCCTGTGATCCTTTTTCTGCTATTTCCGGACGAATTTGGGGATAATCTTTTTTAAAGCGTGCGACGGCGTTCACCAGCAGGTTCATCGGTCCCGGTATGGTCGCGAGCCGCAGATCGCCGGACATCGTATTCGCATAGCTTTGGGCTTCCTCCTGGATTTCCCGGAGCTTGCTGAGGACTTCGAAGGCTTTCTGGATAATGCCGAGTCCCTCGGCTGTAGGTACCGCACCCATTCGAGACCGGGTAAATAAAGGGATGCCCAGTTCAGCCTCCAAGGAAGAGAGGGATTGGCTGATGGCGGATAGGGTGACATGTCTGTTTTGGGAAGCTTTTGTCAGGGAACCGGTTTTCGCTATTTCAACAATCGATTCGAGCTGTTCCAGATTCATCTGCGAAATCTCCACATCCTTAAGTTTGGCTTAACCAAAGGTAAATATCTTTACATATTATTTAACCAAAAGGAAGCCTATAATCAAGATGTGGGAACAAAATGCTGCAGCAGACCCAAATGAATGGAGGCGTTTTCGTATGGCTAGATTGGAAGGAAAAGTAGCGCTTATCACAGGTGGCGGTACCGGGATCGGCAAGAAGACCGCCCTTCGTTTTTCACAGGAAGGCGCCAAAGTCGTAGTAACCGATATCAATCTGGACAGTGCGAACCAGACAGCTGCGGAAATCAAGCAGGCTGGGGGATCTGCACTCGCCATTGCCCATGATGTGAGCAAGGAAGATCAATGGCAGCAGGTCGTATCACAAGCCATGGAACAATACAAAAAGATAGATATTCTGTTTAACAACGCAGGTATTTATATCATCAAGCCGCTGGCGGACATCACCTTGGATGAATGGAATCGCTTGATGTCGATCAATGTGACCGGCGTTTTCCTGGGAATGAAGCACGTCATGCCGGTGATGGCAAAACAGCAAACAGGATCGGTGATCAACGCTTCTTCCGTCGCGGGACTCATCGGAGCTCCGGGACACGTCTTGTATGGAGCGAGCAAAGGGGCCGTCCGCATCATGACCAAGGACGCGGCGATCGAATACGCGGCGAATGGTGTACGTGTAAACTCCATCCACCCCGGATATATCGAAACCGGGATGGTCACCTACGCTGCCGAAGCGACCAAGCACTCCAAGGCGGAGCTGGCGCAAGACGTTCCTACCGGACGTCTCGGTACGGTAGAGGATGTGGCGAATATGGTTCTGTTCCTCGCCTCAGACGAGTCGTCCCATGTAACCGGCGCCGAATTTGTGATCGACGGCGGCGGAACCGCCCGTTGACAAAGACCGGACCAACAGCACAGAGGAGGGGAATACGATGAGATTTGCAGGAAAAGTAGCGATCGTAACAGGGGGAGCGAGCGGGATCGGAGAAACGACAGCCCGTTTGTTCGCGAAGGAAGGGGCAAAAGTCGTGATCGCCGACTTCTCTCCGCGAGGCCAAGAGCTGTCAGACAAGCTGAATGCAGACGGATTTGACGCCCTGTTCGTAAAAACAGACGTAACCAGCGAAGAAGAAGTCAAACACATGGTCAAAGCGACGGTGGAAAAATACGGAAGGGTGGACATCCTGTTTGCCAATGCCGGGATTGCCAAGGATGCTCCTGCCCATCAGCTGAGCATGGAGGACTGGCGCCGCACGATTGACATCAACCTGACGGGTGTATTCCTCAGCGACAAATACGTCATTGAGCAAATGCTCGTACAGGGCGGCGGCGGAGCCATCGTCAACTGCGGTTCCATCCACAGCCATGCGGGGAAAGCAGGCGTAACGGCGTACTCCTCTGCAAAAGGCGGCGTGAAGCTGTTGACCCAAACCTTGGGTATTACGTATGCAAAAGAAGGCATCCGCGTCAATGCGGTGTGCCCTGGATACATCGACACCCCGTTGATTGCCGGACGCAATCAGGAGATGAACGAGCATCTCATCAGTCTGCACCCCATGGGGCGCCTGGGCAAGCCGGAGGAGGTTGCCAAGGCAGTTCTGTTCCTGGCTAGCGAAGATGCGTCTTTTATCACCGGGACAAGCCTCCTGGTGGACGGCGGTTACACCGCTCAGTAAGGAAAAAAACCGCATGCATGGACAAGAAAGTGTTTCTTGATGCAGTACAAGCTGCGGAAGGGCACTTTTTTGCGTTTTTTCGTATTGGGCTTACCATGGATAAAGACATTGACATATTTTCGACAATGAACTACTATTTATCTTGAATTCGAGATATTTTTTACAACAAGGAGGAGACATCATGAAAGCTGCGGTATGGCATGGGAAAAAGGATATCCGAATTGAAGAAGTAGAACCAAAGGCCTTGCAAGATACACAAGTCAAAATCAGAGTTGCATGGGCAGGGATTTGCGGAAGCGACTTGCATGAATACGAAGAAGGCCCTGTTTTTGTCCCTGTTGAAAAAGCAGATGCATTAACCGGTGAGATTGCCCCGATTACGATGGGCCATGAGTTTGCCGGAGTCGTGGAAGAAGTTGGCTCCAAGGTAACGAAGTACAAACCAGGTGACAGAGTCGTCGTAAATCCGACCCTGACCTATGGCAACAAGCCGGAAGACGTGGACGCTTACGACGGATTTAGTTTTATCGGATTGCACGGTGATGGCGGTTTTGCAAAATACGTGAATGTTCCCGAAGCAAACGTGTACGCACTTCCCGAATCACTGACGCTGCAGGACGGCGCATTGGTCGAACCAACCGCTGTGGCCGTTCAGGCTGTGAAGGAAGGACAGCTTCAATTTGGCAATACGGTGGCCATTTTTGGGGCAGGCCCCATCGGGTTGTTGACTACAATTGCGGCAAAAGCAGCCGGTGCAAGCAAAATTATCGTACTGGATTTGTCTCCGACTCGTCTGGCGAAAGCAAAAGAACTCGGCGCAACCCATGTGGTGAATTCCGGGGAACAAGATCCTGTGAAAGCCATTCGAGATGTGGTTCCGGACGGGGTCGATGTATCGTTTGAAGTTGCCGGCGTCGCTCCGACATTCAAACAGGCGATTGCCGCCACCAAAGCACGCGGAACCATGGTGATCGTCTCTATCTTTGCCCGACCCATCGAATGGAACCCGCTCCAGCTTACCAATACAGGTGTAAAAATGACATCATCCATTGCCTACACACCGACTACGTTCCAGCAAACCGTGGATCTGATGGGTACAGGTCAATTGAAACCGCAAGGAATCGTGACAAGCGAGATAGGATTGGAGGAGATTGTTCCGAAAGGTTTTGAAGCATTGACGACGGATAAATCGCAAGCAAAAATTCTGGTTAAGGTAAGTGGAGAAAAATAATCATTCCCATTACCCCCAGCCATTTTTGATATACAGCTGAGGTAAGACACGCCCATCAAGGAGGATAATGAAAATGAATGATCCGGCAACGCAGATGGAAATCGGCATCAGCACATTCTTGGAGACGACCCCCGATCCGGAGACAGGGCAGGTGATCAGCCATGCCGAACGGCTGCGCCATGCAGTTGAGGAAATCGTCCTGGCTGACCAGGTCGGTTTGGATGTATACGGTGTCGGGGAGCACCATCGCGTCGATTACGCAAGCAGTTCGCCCGCCGTCGTGCTGGCGGCAGCTGCCGCCATGACCAAGAGGATCCGGCTTACCAGTGCCGTAAGCGTGTTGTCCTCGGACGATCCGGTTCGTGTGTTTCAGGATTTCGCCACGCTTGACGGCATCTCCAATGGCCGGGCGGAAATCATGGCGGGCCGTGGTTCGTTTATTGAATCCTTCCCGCTGTTTGGCTACGACCTGGATCATTATAACGAGCTGTTCAATGAAAAGCTGGAACTGCTGCTGGCCATCAGAGCCTCGGAGAAGGTGACGTGGCGCGGCGGCCACCGTCCAGCCATCGACAACCTTGGCGTCTATCCCCGGCCTGTCCAAAACCCGCTGCCGGTATGGATCGCCAGCGGCGGCACCCCGGAGTCCACGATTCGGGCTGGCTTGCTGGGACTGCCGATCGTGTTCGCCATCATCGGCGGGATGCCGGAGAGCTTCGCTCCCTTGGTCTCCCTGTACAAGCAGGCTGCCGCGCAGGCCGGGCACGATCCGGACAAGCTGCCGATCGCGACGCACTCGCACGGATTTGTCGGCGAAACGACGGAACAAGCCGCCGACATCTTCTTCCCTTCCACGCAAGCGCAGATGAACGTTCTCGCTCGTGAGCGGGGGTGGGGGGCGTACACCCGGCAAACGTATGATACCGCACGCAGCATGAGAGGCGCCCTGTATGTCGGCGATCCCGAGTTTGTCGCGGAGAAGATCCTGCTTCTGCACAAAAATTTAGGCGTGACCCGCTTTTTCCTGCACATCAATGTCGGCACGCTGCCGCACCGTGAAGTTTTGCGCGCCATCGAACTGCTCGGCACCAGGGTGGCTCCCATCGTACGAAAAGAGCTTTCCCGCGATCAGGACAAGAAGTAAGGCAGATCGCCTAAGTATGTAATAGAAGAAGACTCATTGTTTTCATTGGAAACGCAGGTTTCCGCGAAGAACAATGAGTCTCTTTTTTCGTCTACATGCAGTGAAGGGATAGTCCAAAAGGCCTAATAAAAGAAGATGTTTTTCCCGATAATAAAAGAGTATCCATAATCTATAAGCTCTTAGAAAAGATAAGAATAGGGGATGATGATAAGTAGTATGTCCACTTTGGTTATTGGTATCATGTTTTTTATTATTCTAATTACACTTTTTATTGCAGGAATAGTTAAGTTGGTTATGTACACAAGCGGTAAATCAGTTTTCACACCAAAGCAGAGTACACGTAAGCTCTTATTAATAGAGGCCGCAATTCTCCTAGGTTCGTTAATAAGCACTTTCCTTTACCATTTACTTCTTTTTGCAATACCCAGCCCTTCATACTGGATTTCCACCATGGTCCCAATCGTTTTCATGTTGGGGATAGCCTACCTGTTGTATGTTAAGGTCTTGAGAAAACCAAACAAAGGTGAAGGCGTTGGGAGCAAGCAACTTTTCAATCTGGCTTTTCGATTCCTTATCTGGACAATCGTGATAGAACTTCCAATCAATGCTTTAAAGTCAATCGTAGAATCGTTGAGATATATGTAAATCAACAAGATAAGAGGGGCAATCACGCCCCTCTTTACTATTTCCTTCAAGTCAACCCCAAGGGTTTGGAGTACCGACCTTTTTCCAATTAAATCAATGCGAGGATCTTGGGACAAATGAAAATTCATTTTAGAAGCTTAAATGGTATATTCTGAATCATTCGCTTCGAAATGGTTTCCACAGAGGGTCTCGAATCGTTATTGATGAAGTTTCGAATCGTCCACATCGTCCCTCCCACCATCCACTCGATCATAAAAATATAATCCTCATCGTTCAATTCCGGGCTTCTCATCATTTTCGACAAAACATGGCGGATGCTTTCTTGCATCATCTCTATGAATCTCTTGCTGTAATCCGGGAACTCCCCAGATAAAAGTATCTTGTAGACTTTTGCGTATTGATCAAAATGCTCGAAATTGATCCGAATAAACTGTTCGATTTCAGCCGTTAATCCTCCGCTCAGTTTATAAGGATTGAACCTGTCAATGAGCGAAATATACGAGTCAAGCTGCAGGTCGAGAATTTCTGAAATAAGTTCATCCTTCGCAGAATAGTGATTATAGAATGTAATGCGGTTGACACCTGCTGTTCTAGCAATATCTGTAACGTTCACCGCTGCATAGGCAGAGTTCTGCAGGAGATCGGTTAACGCTTCTCTAAGCTTTGATCTCGTTCGAACGACTCGAATGTCAGGATATTCACGATGATTGCTCAAAGCGAATCACCTCAACTTTTCACAACAATATTCAACTTAAATGTAGTATTAACTACACATCACAAGTAAATGTACATGATAGGTATCGCTAATATATTAACATATACATTGATAAGTTCTAAATTTATGAGCACAAACCGCAAAAAATCCCCACTTATACAAGGAGGTCATTTGTATGAGCAACAAAATGAAAGCTTATCGATTTCTCGATTGGGAACAACCCCCGCAAGTTGTTGAAGTAGATATCCCAAAAGCAGGCCCGGGCCAAATTCTTGTAAAAGTGGCCGGCAATGGCCTTTGTCATTCGGATATCGGAATGGCTTCGCTGCCTAAAGAGCATTGCGAAGCTTTGGGGTGGCATATGCCTTTTACGCTGGGACATGAAACCGGCGGATGGGTCGAAGAACTGGGGGAGGGCGTTCAAGGGCTGTCTGTCGGAGATCCCGTCGTATTAATGTCGCCCAATTCTTGCGGAGTATGCGAATATTGCGTTCGCGGTGAAGATAATAATTGCGACTTCGGCGCATACGGCCGCGGCTATGGAAGGGACGGCGGACTGGCCGACTATGTATTGGTGGACTCCGCGCGCCTGGTCATAAAGCTGAATAGATTAAATCCGGTTGAAGCCGGTCCTTTATCGGATGCGGGAACAACGGCTTATCACGCTGTAAGACGCGTACGGCATAAGCTCGTCCCGGGTTCTACGGCGGTTGTGATCGGCGCGGGCGGCTTGGGCAGCTTTGCCATTCAATTTTTACGCGTATTAAGCCCTGCGCGGGTCATTGCCGTCGATACCAACCAAGCCCGTCTTGATTTCGCACGCGAGCTGGGCGCACAGGAAACGCTGATCGGCGTAAACGAGAACACAACGAAAGATATACTTGAGCTGACAAATGGGAGAGGAGCAGACGTCGTTCTGGATTTTGCCGGGTTTGATGCAACGATCGAAGCAGGCGTTGCCGCCGTTCGCAAAGGAGGCTCCTACGGACTTGTAGGCGCAGGATTCGGCACATTCAAAAAACCGTGGTTCGGAAACCTTCCACAGGACGGGGAAGTCTTCAACTTCCAGGGCGGCAGCATTTCCGATACACAAGAAGTGATTAAGCTTGCCGAGCAAGGTTTAATCCGCAACGAAGTTGAAATATTCCCGTTCAGCGAGATCAAAGCAGCGTATGACAAGCTTCATCACGGGCAACTTCGCGGACGCGCAGTCATTACTCCGTAATAGACCGGACGTAATCAAAGAGGAATTCCTGCGGGGTATGATTCATAAGATGATGAACCGTTTGGTGTTCACGATGATAGTTAGTCGAAATCAGTTACAACTTCCAAAAACCACTAAAAAAAGGGGCGTAGCCTATTTAGGCTTGCCCCTTCATTCCATCAATGTCACACTCTCCACATACACCGTTTGATTTGACCCCTGTTAAGTAGACGTTATAAAAAAGCCAAGCCATTCTAGGCAACCTGAGTCCGATATTCATACGGGCTTAGTTTGTCAACTTCAAGTACCTGATCTGACAAAGCCGCAATACTTCTTGTTCGCTTATGTCTACCATCTCGGGAAAAGGGGAAGGGCCAGCGTTGCTGCCATTACCTGCAAAGTAGTATCATGTAAACATCCGATTCTTTGATGATGACCAAAAAAAGGAGGAAGTAAGTATGGAGTTGACTCCAAAACAACGAATTGTGTTGCTGTCATTAACCACTGAATGGCAGACACCGATACAGCTTGCTAATCAGCTTCCGAAAGCATCAGGGAATGTATCCGACGTACAAGAGGTACTCAAAGACCTTTTGCGTGAAGGATTGGTTCAGATTAATCCAGTTGTTTTAAGACTATATCGACTAACCGCAGATGGCATAACGATAAAGGAGTTAGAATTGGGTGACAACCAAATAAAGTGATGGAAACATCACATTTACACCGCCGCCGGGAGGGATAACACCGTATTGGAGAACAATCCGGTCCCACCCGCGTACCACATAATATATGCACAAATAGGTGAGAGCACTGTACATATGCCCCAAAAAATAATGACTTTTTGCGGGAAAAAATGCAATAGGAACACTGTAATACATAATAAACTGTAAGTAGCGATACAAAAAATGTAAATACTTTTACAGCCGTTAGTTAACTTGTTGAATATTTCCATGATCTACCTTCCCATTACATTCTCTGTGAGGAAATCCGTGTCCTTAGGAACTTTTCAAACGCTTTGACAAGTTGTTAAGTCTACAGCTATAGAAGCAAGAAAAGACCTGAACGAACAGATTCAAGTCTTTTACTAGTGGTAATCTTGTGCGTCAAATTTTTCATTTGCAATAAGTTCACAGAAACCGTAGTCCTACCTCTTAAGCTCTGATGTCATTTTACTGGAATATATATCAAGCTCTGAAAACTCGTTGTCCGGCCCTAAGAAACGCTCATCATAAAATTCAAAATCATCCCTTCGGTCTAACTCAAAACCTGAGCGCAAAACCCATGTGCCCCAAATATAATCATAGGTCATCTGCAGGGTATTGATCTTGCCTTTATGAGTGAATACCGCATATTTACCGCCGAGTACAATTTTAGATACCATTCCCTGCGGTACTTCATCGAAGGAGTTCACCTCGACACCGATAAAATGGCTGGATAGGGTGTCGTCATGAAATTTGGTTATAGTAAAATCAGGATCTGCTTCGCATACCCCATACCCTCAAACGCCTTTCACACGGTTCTTTATCTCTTCAATGCGTGAGTGAAAGTTTCTCCACATTTCCGGAATCCTATTTTTACGCAATGTGGATTTTCCGCGTATACCGATAAGCTTAACTTCATTAAGCTGCCGTATACACGGTTGTATAGTTACGCTTTCGAACAGGTGTTTTATATGGATTGCGGTCAGTTCCTTTTTACTGCCGATGATTGTATCTATTCTATTCTTTCGATATGCACCAGGGGACACTTTATAAACTCGTTTGAAGGCACGGTTAAATGCTTCCTGTGAATCAAATTGATAATGAACCGCAATGTCCAAAATCCTTTGGTCGGTATACAATAAATCGTTTGCGGCGCGGCTCAAGCGTCTCGACCGTATGTAATTGCCTGCTGTTTCCCCTAATACGGCCTCAAATATTCTGTGGAAATTATCGTTCTGGACGGCAATACTGCCATCTGACTGCAACTGGGTCGTAAATAAGTCATCGTATAATACAGTACCTGTTCGGCAGGTATTTTCAACTCATCGGCAAATCCTTCAATTTCTTCATTAATGCCGGGACAGAATTCATCAAAAAGTTTATACATTTGCGTTTCATCTTGTTTCGTGAGGAATGCCTCCTTGACCCTCATAGAATCGGAAAGTCCCGGAATTTTTCTGCAGATGCTCCCCAAAGCCCTGCCTGCCTCATAATTGTTCCCCTCAAGAAGAATATGGTGTGCTTGCTGTTCCATTGTTATGATCCTCCTTTGGCCTAATCTAATGACAATATAGCGGGTTTTGCATGAGGATTTTTGATATATTCTGCTGTTTTTTTCGAAAATGTTTCTTAAGCTGCCGCTTGGTGTAAATCCCCATAAAAAAGCCCCCAACAACAGCGGAGGGAGAATACAGGGGGCGTGAATGCTTCTACATACGGTTTACTAAGCTTATCTATTGTTTCAAGCCTTACCACTGACTCCACATGTGAGAAGAAGATAGTCGTACAGGAGTGGCATTAGAAGTTTTTGAACTGTGGTGACCCAAAAAAGGGTTTAAGCTGCTCGTTTGTGAAGGGTGCCACAAAACGAAACGAGTTCCGTTCCGTTGGAAAGGACGATTTTGTACAACGTGCTCTTGCGGTGAAACCGAAGAATGGAGCCGAATCATGAGCGAAGGAGGTGTTACAGGTAAACCATCGTCATGTCATTTTTACCATTGACGAAGGATTACGAGATATTTTTCGAAGGCATCGTGCAATGCTAAGTTTTTTGGTTTTCCGCTATTCATCTTCAGCCGCTAATACCCTTCAGTTCCCAATTAGGGGGAAGATAAGGATGGTATACTTGTCATTAAGGGATTCCCCGCTTACTTTACCATCTATACCAAAGAGGAGACAACCGAATGAAGTCAAAATCAATAGTGCTGCGAACAGCCGTTATTAATAGCATCTTTTTGTTTCTATTTGGAGTGGTTCTCTTCCTGTCTATCTACTTTTCCCTTAATGCTAGTATTGAACGAAACCCGATCCTTCCCGTCATTTCCACTCAATCTGCAGATACGAACTCAGGCTTGCCAGGTGCCAATTTAATTCCGGGAAGTATACATTCCTCAGCTCTCAATCTCAATCCCCAAGTGAAATCAGAGGTGCAGATCAGGCTCATTACTCAGGGCGTCATTATCATTCTCGTCATGTCGGTTGGATCTTTTGCCCTGAACCTGTACTTGTCCAGATATATCCTCAGACCTGTCATCCAGACGATAACGGATATCACAGAAAGAGGCGAGCAGGAGACGAAAAAGCAGCCTGTCACAGCTTATGTCGAACTTAAGTCATTCATCGACCAATACGAAAAAGCGATCCAAAACAAGCAGCAGCTCATCAAAAATCGCGAGGAGTTTAACGCTTATGCTTCCCATGAATTGCGCAACTCGCTTGCCGTCATCAACGCCAAGATCGAGGTAATCGGAGAAGATGATCCCAAAAGGGCGCTGGCTGAAGTAAAGGAGTATAGCGCCAAATTAGTCCAGACAGTGGACAACTTGCTCACTTTGTCTGCGGACCGGATTGCCGGGAACAACGGTCTTGTTGATCTTGCCCTGGTAGTCGCCTCCGCTGTGGATGAATACCAATCGATCGGAGCCAGCATTGATTTTTTGCTGGAAGATGGGGAGTTTGCGGTTGAATCGAATGAAGTATGGCTGTACCGGGCCATTAGCAATCTGCTCGATAACGCTCGCAAGTATGCAGGGGCAAAGAAGCGGATTGCCGTCCACCTCAGGGAGCGGGCAGGCGCCGTTATCCTCACCGTACAAGATGAAGGGACCGGTATCCCCAAAAGGGAGTGGCAAAATATCTGGAAACCATACTATACCACCGATAAAGGGGAACGCGGAAAAGGAGTTGGACTAGCCTTTGTAGATCATGTCGTGCGGTTATCGGGCGGAGACGTGTGGGTGGAAAGCAGTGAGCTGCAAGGAACCACCTTCTACCTCTCTTTTCCTAAAGCGACGGCGTAACCGGCTCTTTATATTCTCTTTATAGCCGGTTTTATATAATGACCCCTGAAAGAACGCAGAGCTGATCTTTCGGGAGGGATCCATTTGAATCAACTGTCAAGATCAATGAAAAACCTTTTCAGGTTATATGGGCGCACCGCTTTGATGGTCGCTGTCTTATCGGTGATCATCGTTCTTTCGATGGTCGGTTTTACCGTCAGAGAGGGGGCGGAACAAACCATCGCCAAAGCTCGTACCAATGCGGGGAATTCGGTGACGCTCTCGCTAAAGGCATTTACAGGCAACAGGGATTCTCCAAAGCTTACAGATGAATTGGTCAAAAGCATGCTCACAGAGGATGTAGAGGCGTATGACATCTCGGCAGGGGAATCGGTGATTGTGAATTTGCCGAATATGGACCAATTCTCTTCCGCCCCCATTAACTACAAGGGCAAAGTGGTTCATGTAAATGCCAGCCTGAATCCCAATCTGCTGCCGGCGGTTTAACCCCTTAAAATTTGAGTCTTTCTCCCTTATTCTCGCA
>NZ_JBJQOQ010000058.1:0-13985 GCF_046036945.1 Brevibacillus sp. B_LB10_24
CTCCCTTGTTGTAAAAATCAGCAAGGGAGTTTGTCTGCAATCTGACATATGGGATGATCTTATAATCATCCCATATGCTTTTTTGTTTAAAAAAGTTTAAAAAATATAGTTGCCCCTGTCTTCGCCTTCTATTACTGAACCTATACTAAAGTTAATAGAGGCATCTGCACCACCGGTACTTATTGAGAAACTAATACTTGCCAACAACTGTGAATGCCCATATGCTAGGTAGTAATAGAAATCTTTAACCGCATGTACATCTGAACGCACGTCAAATGTTCCACTACCGTTTTTAGCATAATAAAGCATAATAAATAATAGTTGTCATTCATACTAACATTAAATTTGTGTCCTGCACCTCTTGTGCCATTACCATCCGTTGTGAATGTTGCACTTTTTCGAGTATAAAAATTTCCTGTATTAATATTGTAATACGAAACGTTAGACGTGTTGCTTTCTTCAGATATAGAAATGTGGCTGCCTCTACCGTAACCAATCCTCTTCACCACAAGTCGATTTGGTTACGGTACTTTATTTTTGTAACAGGTCGATCTTTGGAATCAACCTGTGTACAAACCATAAAGATACGCTCATATATAACAACGTAGCCAACATTATTTTTCTGACACCCAATTCTCAAAAAAATAAAAAAATAATATCCTCGATTTAAAACAAGAAAATCCGCTTATGGCAAAAGGACCATAAGTTTTTCTTTAACAAGTCACCTTTTGGCATTAGTTTGTAGTAAAATGGACAATGGAAGAGGTTCCCTTATATGGGGAATGCCCTATTATACCTCGCCATTACAATAACATTTTCCGACCACAAGATTAATCTATAACCTTTGCACTAGCAGTAACGAAGCATTCTAATCTCAACCCCGATCCAAACAAGAAAACCACTTCCTAGACCCTTCTCTCGACAAATTTCCCAAACATCACGTCTCTTTAAAGATGGAAAATCACTTCTATTGTACTACCGGCATACCATTCACACTTCCAAGTCAAAACAGAAGATGTAACAATAATCAAGGGAGAGTAGGATTTTGAGTGATCAGTTGTTTAGCTTGTTTCGTAGCAATGTAGGTGATTTGGATCCGCTTACCCAACGCAACTTATTTCTTGCCTTTCGAGAATTAGCCTTTCAAAGCGTCTACTTTATCTTGAATGACCGGTCGCTGACAGAAGACGCGATACAGGAGGCATTTATCAAGGCAATGGTAAACGGCCCCCGAACAAGACCCGATTCCAACATGAAATCCTGGCTCAAACAAGTGGCCCGCAATGCCGCATTCGATATCATCAGAAAAAATAAAAAGTATCGTCAGGTTTCTGATCTTGACTCCGTTATGATTTATGAAGAAAATGAACAGCTGCGCGACTTTCCTGAGTCAACAGATGAAATCGTAGAAAACATGCTGCGAAACGAGTCACTCGTCGAAACGCTAAACGAGCTAAAAGTCGAATACCGGATCGTTTTGGTCCTCCGCTACTTGGAAGAAATGTCCTACAAAGAGATTGCAGAGGAACTCGGGATTACTGATCAGGTGTTGAGTAAACGCCTCGAAAGAGCAAGGAAAAAGTTAGCCGATCTGTTTACTCAGAAATGGGGTGTCCGTGATGAAGCCTGACAACCAAGAATGCAACCGGGAGAATCAACTGGATTCCTTCGCATCGAAAGCAGTAAACTCTATGTATTCCCAAATCAACATCCCGTCCGGTGAAGAATCATGGAAACAAATGCAAGCAAAACTGCTCAAGATGCAGCGTCGATCTCGTCGCAAGAGAACAATCAAGATTGGCCTCGCCATTGCCGGTTTCTCGATCCTAATTGGCTCGTTCTTTAGCACAACAAATGAAAGTTTTGCCTTTCGCAATCTCTTTACGATGGTAAAAAGCGCTGAGCAGGGATTAGTTCATATCCTTTTTGGGGAAAACAAGCCGGTTGATACAAGCGGGGCAAAAACGCCTCCCCCTCCGGACTATTTGCCCGATCAAGCAACGGTTGCGGGATCAAGCCCCGTTGCAGACGACAGCCAATCCGATGAAATCGTCAAACCGGAAATAACGACAGTGGAACAAGCGAGTAAAAAACTAGATTTTCAAATCCGCCATGCGGGATATATTCCCGAAGGATTTTCTGAATTCAAAGTGAAACTCTACCAGGATGCGGATGGGAAGTATCGCATACTCAGAATCGAATATAAAAATAACGAAGAAGATCTATTTGTTCTAACTCAGCGAAATTTGGTTGAAAACAGCACTGGTTGGCGAACCACGATCAACGAGGCATCGGGAATCATCAAGGATGTCGATATTAACGGGACAAACGGAGTCTTAGTTCAGTATACGGAAGGCGGAGCTCGGCTCGAATGGCTGTCTGACAACGTTATGCTCGACATCTATGGAAAATTAACGGAAGATCAGATTCTAGCTATCGCCAGATCGCTTCAGTAGAGAAGGGAATCGCTTCACGATCCCTTCTCTATTCTTATTTTTACTTCATTAAGCTGCTTGATGTGAAACGTTCCCCTTGTTCGCGAATCCCATTATGAACTACCCAATGAACAGAATGAACACGGTAATAATATCCTGTCGGTACAGTGATTTGTCTAGATGTATAAATATCCAGTTCATTTGATTGAGTTAGATCTTTTCCGACATTGTAATCTTCCCACGTAGAACCATTCCATTTTTGGAGGGTGATTTTTATTCCGATGTTATCTACATACTTTGTAGCATGGGTCTGGCCGCCGATAGTGATTTTTCCACCACCAAAATCAGATATATTTCCCTCCCCACTTTCAAGGTACCGGAATTTCGGATCAAAAGCTGTATTCGGAAACACTTCTCTGGGCGGTGGGGGAGTTTTAACTTCGGACTCAGCTATAGCAGTCAAACCTTGGACTGGGTAAAGACAAACTAACATCATACAAATACAAGCGACTAACAGATTTTTTGTTCTCATATTCTATGACCCTCTCTTTCTACTAACAAATCTTTCTAATCCATAAACGACCACGCCTATCTAGATAAAATCTACATTGCAAACCCCCTTACATTTTTACAGAAAATGTTTTCATAGAATATAACGGACTAGGTACAGAAAATCTGACAAAAAAAGAACCCGCCATCCCCTGACGGATTCCTTCCCTCCCCCTACTGAATCGGCATCCAGCACACCTTCCAAACGCCGACTTGCGTCTTTTTCAACTGAAAGCCAAGCGGTTTTCGCTTATTGTCAAACTTGATCCACACTACCGCACTGTTCTCATCCTGCCGAATGATAGAGTACTCCTTCCCGTGCTCTCGCAGCTCTTTGATAAACACACGGCTGTTTTCCGCCCCAACCGTATCTGTCTTCAGATCCTGCAAAAATTCTTGCCGGGACGGGATTTCAGAATCGGGATCCTGGTAGTAGAGCGCGTACTGCGTCTCATAATCGGCTGTCTCTTTTGCGTAATAGTACATTTTGATGATATCGAGCGGCTCCAGACCGTCTAGCGCCTCATCCTGATTCGCTTTGGCGAACTCCTCGTATCTTTGTTTCTGCGACTTCTGCAAATCCAGGGTAAAGGCGCCGTTCTCTACATCAACTTTTTCCTGCTGATTGGGGTGTGTCAGATTCTCCACCTTCACAGTTCCGTCCGGATTGGCCGAATAAGAAAGCACATCTGTTCCTTTGGGATAGGAGATGGAAAACTGGTGAAGCTTCGACTCTTTCCATGTCCAGGCAAGGAACAGGCTGACGCCCACTTTTCCTGTGCGAAGACCCTCCTCGTCTACCGTCGAACCTGACTGGTCCGGTTCATATCCCGCTTGTTTCAAATAGCTGTAGTTCCAGAATTCGTTTGCTGCTTCGGTACTACCTCCTTCACGCTCCATCACATAGTCAGGAGGGCCGAGCAGCTCTTTTACCTGTTCCTGTGTCATCCCGATCTGGATCTGCTGCTTTAACTCTTCTACCTTTTCCGCGATTTCCTCATCGCTTGGAGTGTGCGCCTGGATGACCTGTGCAGGAGGGCCGCCCCATCCGCCGCCATGGGTTGCTCCGGGATCCGCCGGGCGGACAGGATCAGTCGGGCTCACCACGATCGACCCCGGCAGCCAAAGAAAACAGATCAGAGCGACTGCAGCCGCTGTTATGCCGACGGGCCAAGCCTTCCAAAAAAACCCTCTCCTCTGCTTCTGCAGCCTGCTGCGAATTCTCCCCTCCAGTGCCGTTGTGTCCTGGATGTCTCGAAAAATCGTTTCATCCGCTGTCTGCTTAAATTGTTGCAGCATCTTTTCTACATCCATTCTGTCCCCTCCACCTCCAGCAGCTCCTTCAGCTTTTTGCGCGCTCTGTGCAGCTTGGTGTACACTCCTCCCGTTGTCCCAAGTACCTCCGCGACTTCCTCTATCGACAGCTCCTCATAGTAATGAAGGATGATGACTTGGCGGTACGAGGCAGGGAGCCTCATGACCATTCTGGCGAATTGGTGCCGCCGGTCGTTTTTCAAAATCGTCGACTGCGTATCCTCCGCCACCCCTGTATCTACCTCGGCGCGGAAGAAGAGATGCCGGAACGACCAGGATCTGACGTGCTTCTTGGCCTCGTTGACGGCAATTCGATAAATCCACGTCTTCAGCGAGCTCTCCCCGCGAAAGGACGGCATGCCGCGAAACGCTTTTAAAAAGACTTCCTGGGTGATATCTTCCGCCAGGTTGCGGTCCTTCACGATGGAATAGACAAGGCGCAGCACTTTCTGCAGATAGTCCTGCAGCAGTTCTTCAAACTGAGCCTCTGTGGTTTTGCCTAAATGGATCTCTGCACGCTCCAACCTTCTCTTCCCTTACTTCATTAGATCGCGCAGCGAGGTTTTTCTTACACTTCATTAGTATAGGGCAAACGGCGGCATCGCCGATGCGTAAAAAGCAAAAAGCCGAAGTTTCCCGTGCAAAGGGAAGCCATCGGCTCATGTCATCAGATCAGTTCTTTTCTGTTTTAAATTGCGAGACAAGATTCTCCAGATCCTCCGAGACCAGCTTCATATGATCGGACAGGGCGGTCATCTTATCCATCGTTCCCGCCTGTTCCTGTGCCGCGGCAGCCGTTTCGTTGGTCTGGTCCGCCACTTGCTTGGAGACAGCGGCAATCTCTTCGAGCGATGCGTTGATTTCTTCGATACCGGCAGACATTTCTTCCGATGCGGCAGACACTTCTTGCATCTGGAAGGTGATGTCGTTGATCCCTTTCACGATCTGCTCGAACGCCGCTCCCGCTTCCCGTACAGCTTCCATGCCGTGGCTCGACTCTGTCTGTCCTCGCTCCATCGCCTGTACGGCCGCGCTGGTATCCTCCTGGATTTGGCGAAGCAATTCGTTGATTTCGTTGGCGGATTCCCGCGATTGCTCGGCCAGTTTCCGCACCTCGTCGGCGACGACGGCAAAGCCGCGGCCGTGCTCGCCGGCCCGAGCGGACTCGATTGCCGCATTGAGCGCCAGCAAATTGGTTTGATCGGCGATGTTGGTGATCGTCTCCAGGGCCTGATCGATCTCTTGCGTGCGCATGACCAGGCGGTTTACGACCCCCACGGTTTCGTTCGTCACTTCGTAGATCGTGGTCATTTGTGTGACGGAGTTCTCAATGCGCTTCGCACCCTCTGCAGCCTGTTCAGACGTAGAGACCGCCAGTTCCGCCACGGAAGACGCCGATTCGGCCACGCGCGAAACGGCATTGGACATTTCCTCCATCGCGATGGAGCCTTCCTGAATATTGGTGACTTGTCCGCTCGTCCCTGCCGCCACTTCCGACATCGTCACCGCGATCTGATTGGACGCGAGCGAGGCATCGGCCGAGCTGGTCATGACGCTCTCAGCCGATTGTTTTACTTCTGACGAGGTCTCCTTGACCCGGTTGACGATCTCCCGCAGGCTTTCAATCATCTCGTTAAAGTGCTTGGTCAAGGCGCCGAGCTCGTCCCTGGACTGATAGGAGATCGTCTCCGTAATATCGCCGGCGGCTACCTTTTGCGCATGGCTGGTGATCAGCCTGATCGGCTTGGAAAAGCGATTCGCGTACACGGTGGCGATCGCAATCGCCGCTGCGATGATGATCAAGCTCGCGATCATGATCAGGTTTCGCAAGGAGTCAAGCTGGGAAAGCAGTTCGTTGTACTCCACCAACCCGACATAGCGCCAGCCGGTCACGGGGGAAGTCAGGATGTTGACCAGCTGCTTATGACCGTTGTAATCCATTTCGTACGAACCGTCGGCCAAACTGGACAGGTCGTCTAATTCGGGAATTCCCAGCTTGGAGATCGGCTCGAAGCTCAGCTCCGGATGTTTGGGATCCGAGAGGATGGTGCCATCCGGCAAGGCCAGCAGCAGACTTCCCGTCTTTTGCGTATTGATGTTTTCCATCAATTTGGAGAATTTATCCAGCTCCATGGCTGCAGCCGCGACCCCGATCACCTTGCCCGATTCATCGGTTATCGTCCTGGCCGCAGTCACCTCAATTGTGTTGTGAATCGACAGGTACGGCTCAATCAATACGGCTGTGCCCGACTTCTCCTTGGCCGCCTTGTACCAGCCGCGCTGACGGGGATCGTAACCCTTTTCCACTCCGCTGCCGTCGTTCTTGTATTCCTGGAACCCGCCGTACTCCGTTCCCAGCCAAGCCGATGAGTAGTCAGGATGTGATTTGATCATTCTATTGAATTCGCTTTCGATTACCTTCTCCATCTCTTGCGCCGGCCCTGGATTTCCATCGGTGTAGACTCGAACCGTCGAATCCATGTTTTTCATTTCCGATTGTTCGGACAGATATGTAACGCTGTTTTCCAGTTCGATCAGGTGGGCAGTCAACGTGCCGTCGAACTGACCTATGTTTTGCAAAATACCTTTGTTGAAGTCTTCGGCGATTCGGCTGCCCATCGAGGAATACAAAATAAAGCTAATAATGACAATAGGCAAAATGACCATCAGGATAAAAGTGAAGATAAGCTTTTTGCGAATGGTATTAAGCAAAAACAAGTTCTCCCCTCCTAACAATGTCCCGCTGATGTTCTATTCCCGTTCCTTTCTATACGTAAACATATTAAAAATATAATAAATATTAAAACTTTAAAAACAAAACCCAATCCCCGCCAAAAATGCGAGGATTGTTCAGCGATAAATTGCGTGTAAGTGAACCTCCCCCACTTACTTGCTAACGCGAGTTGAAGTCGGGGCTTCTTACCATGGGCAACTTCATNGAAATGATTCAACACAAAAAGAGTGTGAGCGAAGCTTTTTATCTCGCCAGATCAATGGATGACGAATTGTCCATGTACCAAATCTATGAACGCCAACCGCGATGACGGGGACAAAACAGCCGGATGAAAATTTCTAACGGAGGCGAAGGAATGAATGACAAGGATGAGTTTCAGTTTGAAAATGCGAGAGATCTGTTTGACTTTATTCCCTACTTTGAATCGGACGACAAGAAATACGACATAGCGGAAAAAATCTCCCTTGACCCGTACCTTTATCACGAACCGGCACGTCAGTTTGTAAAAATGCTGTATGAAAAGCACATCATCATGCCTTTTGATTGGCGGCAATGGAGCGAAGAGGCAAATCGCTATTTCAACTCTCCTGAATGTATCGATACCGCCGATATCGCTGCAATCAGGAAGCTCTTGACAACAATTGTCCGGGCTGATCGATTTTCAGCAGGTTTTTTTGCCGACAAGATGGATAATGGAACGGTATTAAGGCTTTTAAAACGGTTACAGGTACTAGTAGACCAATCGAGCAACGGAGTGCTACCCTGAATCTTTTGAACAAAGCCATCGTGATCGCTGCGACTAAACACGACGGTCAAACAATAAAGCCGGAGAACCCTTGATGCTTTGTTACTTCCTGAATGCAACCTTTTTTGGCAAACCGGCTTCCAGGTTCATTTCCCCTTTATGGCGGATAAATACAACCAGTTGTTCTGCCCGTTTGTGGAGTACCTCCATATAGCGGGTAGCACTGACGAGCACGTTGTTCTCGTCATCGGCCTGCACGTCCGGGGGCAGTTGCTCGATTGTTCCATTATGGATGGCCAACTGTTTGATTACTTTGTCCTACAGGTAATCATAGGCTTCGATGATGACATCGTTTCCATAGACGTTTAGCCGCAGCCCTTGTTTGAAATTTTGTTAATAATCAAATATAGCGGTTGCTGAAAATACGCCTAGTGAGTCTAATGTAGAATTGGTCACTTTCCATAAATTTCCAATGATCCAAGGTGCAGAGCTTATGTGTTCTGCACCTTTTTCATTTCTCTTTTGTTCAGAACATGTATAGTTGCTTACGATACGATGAAATAACAGTAGTTTCCAAGTGCCTGATTTGAACGTGCTGATCAAATGAACTCCTCTGCCCCTTTCGTTGCCTTACGTCAATTCGAAGCGAGCGCAAAGATACAGCCAGAAAGGCCTAGTATCCCCTGCGCTTGCGATTGGTCATCGACAGGAAACTATTGTTGATTCAATACGGGAAAAAGGAAGGTGGTATTCAATCTCTAGAACTTTATTGGTTTGCCGCTCTTTTTTTGGAAGAAGCAAAACTCGAATGATCGGAGGGGCTCTCCTCATAGCTGCCGGGATATGCCTCATTGTTTACCTATGGGTGGATCGTTATCTCGATGAACAGCAGCAGCTTCAATTGTTAACCAATTGGGATCACACTCAAGAGGAGAAAAAAGCAACCAAATCCCATGCAGGGACAATGGTTGCCGCGGCGGCAGGGAAAGAAGATCAGCTGCAAACTGCGCCTCCCCCATTAAACCTGGACGGTTCGACGATGCTAGGTACGATCTCCATTGACAAAATTGCCCTGCGGGAGCCATGAATCCCGACCGCAAGTCGCCGTTCGACCGGATGAAAAAGGATGGCATCATCTACAAGCAGGCCAGCGAAAATATCGCTGCGGGTCAAACGAGTGCCATCTTTGCCCATGAAAGCTGGATGAATTCAGCCGGGCACCGGAAAAACATCCTGGGTGATTACAGCCGCTTAGGAGTGGGCATGTCCTTTGGCGGAACGTACAGTACATACTATACGCAAAATTTTTATCAACCCAAATCGTAGTGGGCTTGGCGCAAATCTCATAGAGAACAAACAGACAACCTCCCTCACCGCTTCCTTGCCTGCGGTGAGGGAGGTTTTGCTTGTTATGCTGCCATCCGCAGCTTACCGTCGGAGAACGTGCAGGCAGAAGTCCAGGTCCGCCTGTAAATGCTCTTGCATGAGACGCTCTGCTGTTGCCCCGTCATGGGCGGTGATCGCTTCGTAAATCTCCTGGTGCTCATCGATGAGGAACGGGCGTTTATGGTAGACGACCGTTTTTCTGAACAAGTAGATAATCGATTGCATCCGGTCGATAATGTTGATCATCTCGGGATTATTGCTCGATTGCACGATCAGGTCGTGGAATTCTTTATTCGCCTTCATCGTTTCTTGGATGTCGCCGCCTCTGGCAGTCATAATACAACCTTGCAGCTTCTGGAGTGTCTCTTCGTCCATGTAGGCTGCCGCGCAGCGAGCCGAAAAACCTTCCAGCAAGATGCGTACTTGAAAGATATTTCGCAGGTCGGCATCAGTCGGATTCACGACCCTTTTTTGCTTGATTAGCCCTTCCTGTTCCAGTTTGCGAATCGACTCGCGGATGGGCGTCCGGCTTACCCCCAACTCCTCGGCCAGTCTTTCTTCCACCAATTTCGTCCCGCGCGGGAGTTCTCCGCTTAGTATTTTATCTCGTATGTACTCATAAGAATGCTGATACGCCGATTGAAACGGTTGCTTGCCCATGCGGATACCCTTCCTTTTCTCTCACTATGCCTCTTTCACCAACTGCTTCCACTTCCAAAGTATAAGGTTTATAGCGGATATTTAAAAGCTGCAACAGCAATTTTTATACAAAACGTTATTTTTTGTATACAAAAATTTTAAAGATGTGTACAATTGTAGGAAATGATCATTCCATCTCGCATGCAAGGGGGATCTAAGATGAAGGTTGGCTTTATCGGGCTTGGCATTATGGGCAAGCCAATGGCTGGCAACCTTTTAAACAAAGGTTATGCCGTCACAGTCTGCGACATCCATGAAGACGCCGTTCGGCAGTTGACCGGGCAAGGAGCAGCGAGCGCGGTCTCCCCAAAAGCAGTCGCAAATGTAAGCGATATCATTATCACCATGCTTCCAAACAACGAAATCGTGAAAAGTGTCATCCTGGGTGATGGCGGCATCATCCACGGAGCCAAGCCGGGCGCGATCGTTGTCGATATGAGCTCCACTTCGCCGGTTGTCTCCAGGGAAATCGCCGCCCGGCTCAAGGAACGCGGACTGCACATGCTGGACGCCCCTGTCAGCGGCGGAGAACCGAAAGCGATCGACGGTACCTTGGCGATCATGGCGGGTGGAGATGAAGACGTCTTTCAACAGGTGCTGCCCGTACTGGCTTGCATGGGCAAGGATATCACACTGGTCGGGGGCAGCGGCAGCGGGGCAACGGCCAAGCTTGCCAATCAAATCATCGTAAACGTCAATATCGCCGCAATGTCCGAGGCGTTCGTCCTGGCCGCCAAAGCGGGAATCGATCTCGAGAAGATGTACCTGGCAATCCGCGGCGGACTGGCCGGAAGCAGTGTCTTGGATGCCAAGGCACCGATGATCCTGGAGCGCAATTTTCAAGCCGGCGGCCGGATCGACATCAACTTGAAGGATCTGACCAATGTGATGGAAACAGCGGAGGCGATCGATGTTCCGCTGCCTTTGACCAGCCAGGTGCTGGAGATCTTCCAAACGCTGAAAGCGGAGGGAAAACAAGCGCTCGACCACTGCGGAATCGTTCAATACTATGAAAAATTGGCGAATGCAACAGTAGCGAAGAGCGAGTAAGGGGGAAATGACGAATCCCATGGAAATCAGGAAAAGATTTGCGAAGGAACTGCTTGATCATCTGCCCGCGGTCGACAGCCGGCTTGTAGAAGAACTACTCGAGAAAGAACGGCAAGGCTTCAGAAAAAAGTGGATCGTCCTCGACGATGATCCTACAGGGGTCCAAACGGTTCACGGCATATCCGTCTACACAGACTGGTCAATAGAGAGCATCGAGCAGGGCTTTCGCGAGGAACAGTCCATGTTTTTCATCTTGACCAACTCCAGAGCGATGATCGCCAGCGAGACGGAAGCTGTCCATCGGAAAATCGCCGCGAACGTTTCGGCGGTGGCGAAAAAGCTGAATCAGCCGTTCGTCATCGTCAGCAGGAGCGATTCCACCCTCCGCGGTCACTACCCGCTTGAGACGGAGACTTTGAAGAAAACGATTGAAGCCCATTCGGACCAGGTGCTGGACGGCGAAGTGATCATCCCTTTCTTTCAGGAGGGCGGGCGTTTCACCATTGACAATATCCACTATGTTCAGTACGGCGAGTATCTCGTACCGGCGGGTGAAACGGAATTCGCCCAGGATCGGACCTTCGGCTACACAAAATCCCACCTGGGTGAATGGGTCGAGGAAAAAACAGGCGGTAAATACAAAGCGCCGGATGCGACCTGCATTTCGCTTGAAAGCATCCGGGCGCTCGATCTCGATGCGATAACGGACCAGCTGCTGCAAGTGTCCGGCTTCAACAAAATCGTCGTCAATGCGGTCGATGATGTCGACGTAAAAATTTTTGCGATTGCGCTGATCAGAGCGATCCGATCGGGGAAAAATTTCGCCTTCCGCAGCGCTGCCTCTTTTGCCAAAGTCATCGGCGGCATACGTGACAGGGCCCTGCTCACAAGAGGGGAACTGATCAGCGAGGAATCCGGACATGGCGGCCTGATCCTGGTGGGATCCCATGTAAGGAAAACGACGGAACAGCTGGAACAACTGAAGAAATGCCCAGAAATCGAGTTTATCCAACTAGATTGCCACCTCGTAACCGACCCCGCCGCGTTCAAAGCCGAGGTCGAGCGGGTGATCGCCGCGACCGAAGCGCTCCTCGCCGAGGGACGTACCGTGACGGTCTACACCCGCCGGGAGAGACTCGATCTTGGAGCAGGCAGACAAGAAGAGGAGCTGCAGCTCTCCGTCAACATATCGGAGGCCGTCACAAGCATCGTGCAGCGGCTGCGGGTCAGACCAAATTATATCGTGGCCAAAGGCGGGATTACTTCGAGCGATATCGGAACCAAAGGACTCCGGGTGAAACGAGCCACGGTAGCGGGACAAATCAAGCCGGGGATTCCTGTGTGGATCACGGGTGCTGAAAGCAAGTTTCCGGGAATCCCTTACGTTATTTTCCCAGGAAATGTAGGCCAGGCGGCCACGCTGAAGGAAACCGTCGAGCTGTTGGAGGGCAAGGAACAGCTAGAATAAGGGGCCGAGGCCGCCCCTTGTTTTGACAGGAGCGGTCGGTCATCCATTTGCCAATTCGGCGATGCGCCTGCCGCAGTACGGCAGCTCTTCTTCATCCCCTATGGTCCCCCGGTCTACCCCACCCTTGGGCGGGGTTTCCAGCGTCCTCTTGAAGGCCATACGCCACTCCTCCGGCACTTCCGGCGGCAATGAGGCAACAGCCTGGTCTATCGCCTCCGGTGTGATTTTCAGCAGCCTTTTTTCAACATAAAATTACAGTTATACTGAAATTAAAAACACTATTTATAATGGGAGGTCAAATTAATGTCCAATACTTTTTTAACAATGTTTTTAATATTAGTGTTGATTTGTGTTTCTGTTGGTGCCGTATGGCTTCAGCTTTTTTTGTCCAGGAGTACAAATAGCTGGTATGGGTTAGTGCTCCCGA
Source organism: Brevibacillus sp. B_LB10_24 (assembly GCF_046036945.1). Classification (NCBI taxonomy): domain Bacteria; kingdom Bacillati; phylum Bacillota; class Bacilli; order Caryophanales; family Paenibacillaceae; genus Brevibacillus; species Brevibacillus sp. B_LB10_24. Next base: position 12,808 of record NZ_JBJQOQ010000058.1, read on the forward strand.
TAATCTCATTTTTAATCTCAATAGTGTTTGTTCTCAACATTGCTGAGACAAAAAGTTTTTGGAATACTGTAACCCTTACTGGATCTACGTTCTTACTTACAAACATTCCAACGATTGTTCTTCTTGCAATTTACTTTTATTGTAAGGGTAAATTAAAGAAGTGAAGAAGTAATATTCGATGAATACTGATTATTCTAAATCCCTCAACGCTAAAAATCTTAGTGAACCTCCCCCACTTACTCGCTAACGCGAGTTGAAGTCGGGGCTTCTTACCATGGGCAACTTCATGTACCTTTTGTAGATAGGGATTTGCCCCACCTACTCCATATCCAAGTACGGGGTATCTGTGAAGTTGTCTAAGTAAGCAACCGATATCTCTTTGAGACATCGGGGGCGGAACAGCCCATCTACTACTTCTTGCCTACGCAATCCGTAGATACTTCCTCTTGCTTTCTACATCAAAATGCAGGAACTTGCCATATAATGCTCGACTGAGGATATTCCTGGCTCCGTGCAGATCCCGATGCTCGCTGTACCCGCACCTACAGCGATAATTCCTGGAAGCGGTTTTGTTCCGCTTCCCGCAGACAGGACATGTCTGACTCGTATACGATTCATCTACGAGATGGAGGACAATCCCTTCTCGTTCCAGTTTATAAGTCAAATACTGCTTACCCTTGCCCATGGACCAATTCGACAGCTTCTGCGCCTGCTTGCGATTCANGATACTTCCTCTTGCTTTCTACATCAAAATGCAGGAATTCGCCATATAATGCTCGGCTCAGGATATTCCTGGCTCCGTGCAGATCCCGATGCTCGCTGTACCCGCACCTACAGCGATAATTCCTGGAAGCGGTTTTGTTCCGCTTCCCGCAGACAGGACATGTCTGACTCGTATACGATTCATCTACGAGATGGAGGACAATCCCTTCTCGTTCCAGTTTATAAGTCAAATACTGCTTACCCTTGCCCATGGACCAATTCGACAGCTTCTGCGCCTGCTTGCGATTCACGCGTTTTTCCTTCCGTGTATGCCGCTGCACGCCTTCGACATCGCCCAGGTGAACATCCGACACCGACTGCTGGACGCACCAATCCACAAATTGCTTAGTGGTCTTGTGCAGGGCATCTCTCAACTGCCGCTCCGACTTGGAACAGATGTATTGTTTCGCTCGCTG
>NZ_JBJQOQ010000059.1:0-13912 GCF_046036945.1 Brevibacillus sp. B_LB10_24
CAAGATAAGGGGGTATGACTCAAATCCAATTTCGGGGCTTAAAAGGATTTACTCATGAAGAGTTTCGAAAAAAATGGATAGAGGAGGGGTTTCAGTGGTTTAGTAATTCGGTCAATAAACCACCGTGTTGGGACCCTATCTTGCAACTATCTAAAATAGGAGTATCGTTATAGTATTTATGAATACAACACACCCACCTCAAACGAGTAATTTACTCGCCAGGGGTCTTTTTTTGATTCGCTTGGAAACCTGGAGACGGTAAGGGAAAACGGTACGCTGACTACCCGTTACACCTACAACGGGCTGTCCTGGAAACTGAGCGAAGAGGATGTTCCTGGCCGTAAGACCGAAACCTATTCCTACAACCTGACAGGGGACGTCAAGCTCTATCAAGACAAAAACGGCAACACTCATTCCTACACGTACACGCCGTTTTACGACGTATCCCGCATCGAGGTGAAAAATCCGTCGGGCAGCTTGCTGAATACGCAGACGATGGATTACTACCCAAATACGTCTCTGGTAAAAGCGGAAACCGATAGTAACGGGTCCGGCTCGGCTAACCGTCGTGAGCTTCGCTACACGTATGATCCCTTCCATCGTCTCAGCGGCATTAGCTCCTTTGGGCGCTACTACCAGATCAAGTACGAAGACGACGACGATTTGATAGATGAAATGGTCTATCCCGATGGAATGTCGGTTTGGTATACGTACGATACTGCAGGACGGATCAAAAAGGTTGCCAGTCCCAAAATGGGCACGGTAACGTATGACTACGACTTTTCCCATCGAGGAGAAACTCATACCCTTCGCTGTCCAAATGGCATCGAGCTGGAACAGCAATATGATTCATTTGGAGAAATACAGGAGACCAACCATCTGAAGGATTCTTCTGCTGTATGGACCGAGCGCAACGAGTACCAATTTGGAAATGTCATCTCGACGAATCGGAACGGGACAGCTTATTCTTATCGCTATGACAAGGTGGATCGCATCAAGGGAGAAACGACACCGACAGGAGATGCTTCCTACACATACGACAACCGTGGAAACCGGGAGACCTTTAGTGGAACGACCAATCCTCCGATTGGAAACACCACGTTCACGTATGACAGCCTGGAGCGCTTGAAGGAATTTACTAATCCATCGGGAATTTCTACCTCATACCGGTATTATGCTGACGGCCTACGGGCGACCAAGCAGGAAAACAACCTGACGACCCACTACGTCTATCTGAACGGAAAAGTTATCGAAGAACTGGACAACAAGGGGAATGTAACCGCACAGAACATCTGGGGCAACCAGCTCTTGTTCCGCCAAGATGCGGTCAGCAACAAGTCGGGCTATTACCTATACAACAGCCATGGGGATGTCGTCGCGATCACGGATGCGAACGGAGATACACTCAACAGCTACGAGTACGACAGCTGGGGCAACATCGTCTCGCAGCAGGAGGCCATGTCCAATCCGTTCAAGTATACGGGGGAGATGTACGTCAACGAGTCCAAGCTGTATTACCTGCGGGCATTGAAGTTCTTTATGATAAGGCAACAAATACGGTTTTACATTTTGTTTACTCAGACAAGCCATTATAAGGAGGTACCGATGAAGGAGCGAAACCCTAAACAAANCGTCAACGAGTCCAAGCTGTATTACCTGCGGGCATTGAAGTTCTTTATGATAAGGCAACAAATACGGTTTTACATTTTGTTTACTCAGACAAGCCATTATAAGGAGGTACCGATGAAGGAGCGAAACCCTAAACAAAGATTATATTGGCTTATAGATTTAGTACGAAATAGAAAAATTGAAGTATTATCATTTTGTAACGAGTTCCATATAACTTTTGACCATAATTCAGATATAGACGAATTTTCAACCCTTGAACTTCAATACTTTGGTGAATTAGCTAGACTATCTGCTAGATTCTCAGAATTTGAGGATGATTTAAAGATGTATCCCAATATATATTCTAGCGAGAAAGAGATTCTGGATAAAGTTTCTGAAGTAATTAGGGTGTTAGGCATTTAAAAGAATAGTATGTTAACATCAGATTATTTGATTCCCCAAACGAGTTACCGCTCGTCTGGGGTTTCTTTTGCGTCAACCCTTAAGGGGGCGAAGCCCTCAGAGCATAACTTGGAGGGGGAACGTTCTGATCTACCATACGACGACCGAGGAAACCGGGAGACTTTCAGTGGAACGGCTAATCCCCCGATGGGAAATACACTTTCACGTATGATAGCCTGGAACGTTTGAAGGAATTTACCAATCCGTCGGGAATTTCTACCTCATTCCGGTATTATGCTGACGGACTGCGGGCGACCAAGCAGGAATGTTAATGCCTTTCGATTCTCGTGGTAAGCTCGTTGTCAGCGTAATCGTCGCTATGCTTGTCTGGGTTCTGGGTTCCAATGCGGAACAAACCAATATTGGGTGTTGAACCCTGCAAATACCGACATGGTCAATGGGAAACAAATAGTCTTCCCGATGATTTTGTAAATCGGTCATTTGTTCTTTGTCCGTCGGTTTACTCCCAGGTATTGGGTCAGTGGAGCCGAAGCGTCGATGGCGCTCCGGTTTGGCGGGGAGAATTTCTTTACTTTTGATTGGTTGCATCGTGTACACCTCATGATATTGCGGTGCGGTTCAAGCAGTTCGTTGCTTTTATGCTATTATTGGAATTTGCCTGAGTGCCGACCATGCATTTATTTTATTCGTAATTATTACTATTAAGTTTACTATAAGATTATGCGGAGTTGCAATTGCTCGTTTTATGAACGGAGAGAGGGGCCTGTTGCTCATAAGACAGATGCCCCCTTTTTTTGTTATAATAAATGAAAGGGTTCTTTCTGACGAAACGTCCGTATTAAGTTGAATGCTTTGTATATCGAGGAAGGGAACGTGCGATGTTATGAAGGAAAGCCATTCCAAAGTAAAAGAGATGCTGGATACAATGGCTCGAAACGGATGGAGAGTAACCGAACAGCGAAGAACGCTGGCGCAAATTTTTGCCGATCATGAAGGTTATCTATCACCCAAAGATGTTTACGATCAAATGTCTATCCGTTATCCAAGCATGAGCCTGGACACGGTTTACCGCAATCTCCGGATGTTAAGTGAGATGGGCGTGTTGGAACATTTCTACTTTATGGACGGGGGCTTGAAATTTAAAGAGAATTGTACGGCGCACCATCACCATCACTTGATTTGCGTCAATTGTGAAAAAACACTTCCTTTTGATTATTGTCCGATGGATCATGGACCTGATTTGCCGGGGAACTACAAAGTGCTGCGGCATCGTTTTGAAGTTTACGGGATTTGTGAGGTATGCCAGACCCAACAGAGTGAAGCACCTGTAGATTAAAAAAGGATCATTGTAACGTATCCATATAGTCAGAAAGCATGCGATTTCTTGAGGAAAGCATGCTTTTTTACGGAATCGAAAAAAAATGCAATTGATAATCGTAAAAATTACGAATAATATAGTGAGGTAACGTAATTCTTAAGTAGTATACAGAGATGGAAAGAAAAACAGGAATATTAGCTTGATTTCTAATCGTAATTTTTACTATTAAAAAACACTGAGATGCTCTGGGAGGATTTGATGAGAACTGTTGAGTCGAGAAATTGGTATGAGAAAAGCTTTGGTGAAGATTATTTGCTCGTCTACAAGCATCGCAATCAACATGAAGCCGATCGTTTTGTTCAGCGTGTTATAGAATGGTTGGAGCTTCCCTCGGGAAGCCGGATCCTTGATCTTTGCTGCGGAGCGGGTAGGCATGCCCTCGGTCTAGCTAATGCCGGCTATCGTGTCACGGGCGTGGATCTCTCCTCTGTGCTGTTACAAAAGGCAAAGGAAGCGGATTCCAGCGGATGTGTCAGATGGGTTGAAGCGGACATGCGTGCATTACCGCAAGACGGCACTCTCACGAACTCCTTTGATGCGGTTGTTAACTTGTTCACTTCATTCGGGTATTTCGAAACCGATAGAGAACAACTGGACGTTCTGAAGCAAATATGGATGGCATTGAAGCCGGGAGGACGTTTTGTCCTAGATGTTTTGAACGCTGGGTATGTTCAAGACCATCTCGTGCCTTTCTCCCAACGGAAAGAGAACGGCGTGGTCATCTCGGAGAGCAGGGTGATTCAAAACGGCTTCGTGATCAAGGAAATTAAGGTCGAAGAGGGGGGGAGCCGTCCCCGCTTCTACACGGAGCGGGTTAAACTATATTCGCCGCAGGATATGGAAAACATGCTGAAAGAAACCGGGTTCCTGTTGGATGTGATGAGCGGAAGTTACGACGGAGAAGCCTATGATGAGCGGCGCTCTCCGCGCATGATTATGCTGGGTCATCGGAACCTGTGAACAACAAGTCGCAATAGAGAGATCCCGAGAGTAGATTCATCATCACCATGATGCTTCTGGTGTTGAGAATAACCATATCTATGATGATGCCTGATCGCTTATCAGAAGTCATTTGGAGAAGTGAAAAGATGATTTTTTTAAGTAACATCTCGTTACTATCGAGCATTCTGTGATAGTCCAAGAAAAGCAACCCGTGAATGTGATTCGCGCTTAAAAGGGGAGTACAACAAAAAATGAAAATCGTTCCGATTATTATATTATCGGGGTTCTTGGGAAGCGGTAAAACGACCTTTCTAACCCGAATATTAAAGAACTGTTCGAACAAGGGGATCAAGCCTGCCGTGATCATGAATGAAGTTGGCGATGTCAATTTGGATGGCCATCTGGTGGAAGAGGACATACCGATGAAAGAAATGCTCAGCGGCTGTATCTGCTGTACGATAAGCGGTGATTTGGCCATGGAAATGAGGCGTCTAATTGATGAAGCGTCCCCGGATCTCATTCTCATCGAGGCAACGGGGGTTGCAAATCCGATCGAAATTTTAGATACGGTTACTGAAGCGGCTTTGCTCACTCCGATCGAGATCCAGGAGATGATTACAGTCGTTGACGCAGCTCATTTTCTGGATCTCTCCCGCGTCAGAAAGGGCAAAACCTACCGGTTGATGACGGATCAAATTCGTTGCGCATCGATTCTAGTCTTGAACAAAAGTGACCAGGTATGTACAGAAGAATTGGAGGAAATTCGGAAGATCATGACCGAGTTGAACCCGTTTGCTTCGATCGTAACTACAGCTTATTGCGACATGGATGAAGCCGTTTGGTTACGGATGCTTTCGGCTAAAGCCGAAGATGGCGTCATCGATCGTTTGAATTCTGTGCAGCAGGAGCGGCACGACGATGGCGTTCCCGACGACTATTGGCACGAGCATGATCACAAACATGAACACTGCAACAACCATTCCGGGCATCATCATTCTTACGATCATGTAATGGTGTGTTCACACTATATACAGGAACCGATAAATGGTAGCCAGTTGAAGCGGGTTATGAAGGATCTACCCGATGGAGTTTATCGGGCAAAAGGTATTTTTACTTCTAAGGATACCGGAGAACGGGTGATGTTTCAATTTGCCTACAGGCAATATGAACAGATATCGATCCGGCCGCAAGGTCATGTTCAGGACGTGGCAGTTTTTATCGGGGAGCATTTTTCAAAACATGAACTGCTTAGGAAATTAGAGGAAATCATTTGGCCTACCTGAGATATTCAGAGAACAAAAAGAAGCGTCACGTTATCGTGTTCGCTTCTTTTTCTACCATTAATCTGATTTAGTCTGCTACGCAGGATGCAAATTGCTTCCGGAACCATTCCTCGTCCAAATTTCGACCGATCACAACAAATTCGCTAGCAGGCACCTCGTCCGGTTTCCAGTCACGGTCCGGATACGCACCAAACAGCATGTGAATACCTTGGAAAACCACTCTTTTTTTGCTGCCTTTGATATTGAGGACCCCTTTATAGCTGAAAGTGTCCACTCCATGTTCGATCAACCATTCGTTTATGAACCGCTCCAACTTTTTCAAATCCAGTGGGCGGGATTCGCGCAAAAACACAGAAAAAACCTCGTCATCATGATCGTGGTGCTCTTCTTCCAGAAATCCGGGTTCAATCTCCAGTTTCTTCTCCAAATCAAACGCGTTGATGCCCAAGATACGGTCAATGTCGATTTGTGACTGCTGTGTACGGTAGATCTTTGCCGCCTGGTTCATCGCGTGCAGGCGCCCTTCCAGATGCTCAAGCTCTTCTTCGGAAACAAGGTCCGTTTTGTTCAACAGCAGCACATCGGCAAACGCGACTTGTTCTTGCGCTTCATGGCCCTCATCCAGATGTTGTCCGGCATGTTTGGCGTCCACCACCGTGACGATCGCATCCAGTTTGTAGAAATCGGCAACTTCGTCGTCGACGAAAAAGGTTTGCGCCACCGGGGCGGGATCTGCCAGACCGGTGGTTTCGATCAGGACGCGGTCAAAATCGGCTTTACGGCGACCGCCCTCACCGAGCTTAGCATTCTTCAAATCAGCGAGGATGCGGATCAGATCGCCCCGCACCGTACAACAAATGCAGCCGTTGTTCATTTCAAATATTTCTTCGTCTGCGCCGACGACCAGCTGGTTGTCGATACCGACTTCTCCGAATTCGTTGACGATAACAGCAATTTTCTTTCCATGTTCTGCGGTTAAGACATGATTCAATAAGGTCGTCTTTCCGGCGCCGAGAAACCCGGTCAAGACAGTAACAGGAATACGAGAATCTTGTACGGTTGTCATCTCATTCACTCCTTCACTTAGGACACGTCTTTAATCGTAAATATTACAATTAAATTATAGAATTAGATGATTGGATTGTCAAATACTGAGAATCGAGAAGTGGGGGAACACAATGTGCTCTGGTGGAGTAAATGAAACAGTCATTCTTGTTTGACAAGAATCGAACTAATAGTTGGTTGTGTTAGTTGTCGATATAATTCTACTTTTTGAGAATCAAGAAGTTTTAATTCCTCTTGCAACCTGTTTACTTTCTCTTTAACAAAAACAGTATCCATTACATCATTCTCGAACAAACGGAGATACTATATGAATTTTTACGATACGAAGAGGGGGCACGGGATAGATCCTGAGGTTATCTCAAGGAGCCTAAATTTTGGTTGACATTGATAATAGTGATCATTACGATTGTATCATATTGGTAAATCGTAATTATTACTTTTAAGGAGGGTTTCAAACATGCACAAAACCACAGTACGCGGACTGTTGGCAGCAGTACTCGCCCTTGTCTTGCTGAGTGGATGCAGCGGCGACAGAGGAGATGTTGCGGGAACACAGGATGGGCCGCGGGAGATCGTATATGCAACTGCAAAAGATATTAACGATATGAACCCCCATTTGTATCCGGGATCGATGGCGGCCCAGGGGATGGTGTACGAATCGTTGGTCGAGAACACCAAGGATGGCATCAAGCCGCTGTTGGCGGAATCTTGGGATATCTCCGATAACGGCAAGGCGTACACCTTCCATTTGCGTAAAGGTGTCTCCTTCCACGATGGAACGCCATTTAGCGCCGACGCGGTCAAACAAAATATCGAAGCAGTACAAAGAAATGCTAGCAAGCACACATGGATTAAATTGTCCTCGAAGCTAAAGGATGTCAGCGTCATCGATGAGCATACGGTTCGATTAACGCTAACGGAGCCGTATTACCCGACTTTACTGGAACTGTCAATGACCCGTCCTTATGTATTTCTTTCGCCCCAAGATTTTCGGAATGGGGAAACGAAGGACGGCGTCACGGGATTCAATGGCACCGGGCCCTATAAGGTGGCCGAACATGTGACCGATCAATACGCTCGCTTCGAGGCGAACGAAAGCTACTGGGGTGGCGCACCCAAGGTGAAGCGGATTACAGCCAAAGTGCTGCCTGCTGGCGAGACCACCCTGCTGGCACTGCAAAAAGGAGAGGTCAACTTCGTCTTCACAGATGATCGCGGTGCAGACAGCATCGACGTAGAAGCGATGAAGCGACTAACTGATTCTGGAAATTATAAAATCGTTCGAAGCGAACCGATGAATACGAAGATGATCGTAGCCAATAGCAGCAAGTCGGACAGCCCCGTCAGCGAAAAGGCAGTACGCGAAGCGATCTGGCATTCCATCGACCGTAAGACGATTAGCCAAAGTATCTTCAGCGAGACGGAAACAGCGGCAGAAACGCTTTTCTCTTCCAATGTTACCTACGCCAATATTGGTTTGAAGAAGCGCGGATACGATCAGGAAGCCGCGAAGCGTTTGTTGGAGCAGTCTGGCTGGATAGCGGCAAAAGACGGTGATGTACGGATGAAGAATGGTCGTCCGCTAACGATGAGGCTGTATTACGATGTCAATTCCTCTTCGCAGAAAACTCAGGCCGAGCTGATTCAGAATGAAGTTCTCAAAATCGGCATGAAGCTGGAATTGATCGGCGAAGAATCCGGCTCCATTGCAAATCGCAGATCGAAGGGTGACTATGATCTGCTGTTCAATCAAACCTGGGGACTCGCCTATGATCCGCAAAGTACAATTGCTGCCTTTGCCTCCGAATCGTCGTATCGCCATACGACAAGTGGAATCCCTCAGGCGAAGGAGCTGTACCAGAAAATTGACGATGTGATGGTAACGGCGGATGAAAAAACGCGACAAGCGCTGTATGCCGACATTTTGACGATCGTACATAACGAGGCTGTCTTTATTCCGCTGACGAACGGCAGTGTTACGGTTGTAGCACCGGCTAATCTACAAGGTGTGTCGTTCAAGCAATCCCAATTCGAGATACCCTTTGAACGAATGCATTTCGAGTAGGGGAAAAAAAACTATTTTCCGGGAGAGGGGTGTGAAGGAAACGAATGTTGGGTGGTTACATCGTGAAACGCATTCTCATAGCGTTGCCGTTGCTTGTAGTTATTTCATTTCTGACCTTCGTGTTGAACCACTTGTCACCGATGGACCCCGCCGAGATTATCTTGCGTGCGCAGGAGGTGCCGGTGATAACCGATGAGCTAATCGCAGAAACGAGGACGGCGCTAGGCATGGACCGGCCGTTGCTCGTCAGATACGTTGACTGGCTCACGTCCTGCCTGCAGCTTGATTTCGGAAGCTCCTATGTGACCGGGAAACCGGTATGGTCATTGCTCGGCCCGGCTTTGCTCAACACGCTCAAGCTGACTCTGATTTCGACGGTATTCATCATCGTCCTGTCGATTATACTTGGCATCGTTTGTGCTTTGAGAGAGGGGAAAGTGCTGGATTTATCCGTTCGCGGCTTATCTTTTTTGCTCACCTCGATACCACCATACTGGCTTGCGTCCCTTATGGTCTGGTATTTTTCCGTCAAGCTGGATTGGTTTCCAACCAATGGAATGGACTCGTACAGCAGCTACGTCTTGCCTGTAACGGTCATTGTTATCGGATACGCGGGCATCTATTTTCGAATGATCCGCAGTTCCATGCTGAGCAATCTGCATGAAGACTACGTGCTGTACGGCAGAGCGTGCGGATTGCCGGAGAGAAGGATCACGATGCATATTTTGCGTAATTCCTTACAGGTCGCTGTATCGGTATTTGGTCTTGCGATTCCCATCATATTGGGTAGCACGGTTGTGGTGGAAAACATCTTCGCATGGCCAGGTCTGGGGACACTGACCGTAAAGTCGATACTCAGCAGGGATTTTCCGATGATCCAAGCGTATGTCCTGGTACTGGCTGCCGCCTTCGTGTTGTTCAATACCGTGTCCGACATCATCAATGCGGTGCTCAATCCCAGGTTAAGGAAGGAGTTATAAATGAAGCTGCTGGTGCAATTGATGAAGGATAAACTGGGGACGGCATCGCTTGCCATCGTCGCGTCCACTCTGTTGATCGGCCTTTGCGCACCTCTTGTTGCCCCGCATGATCCGAATGAGGTGCATATGGAGCTGCGTTTTGCGGAAGCATCCTGGCAATATTGGCTTGGCAACGATCATCTCGGCCGCTGCGTACTGTCCCGGCTCATTTACGGGATTCGCCCCAGCGTTTTGTGGGTACTCGTCGCGCTGGCTGCTTCAGCTTTCATCGGAGCTGCACTCGGCTTTGTAGCGGGTTACTTCAAGGGTAGAACGGATGCGCTGCTGATGCGGTTTTGCGACTGCATGCTCTCTTTCCCGGGATACGTAATGACGCTCGCGATCGTTGGCATGCTTGGGGCAGGGTTAGAGAATATATTGATCGCGTTCGTGCTAATGAAATGGGCATGGTTCGCCCGCGTCATTCGTACGGTCGTCAGGCAATATGCAGACGCCGATTATGTGAAGTTCGCCAAAACACTCGGCGCCGGCCATTTCCGCATTATGGTGAAGCACATCGTTCCCGTTGCGCTTCCGGATATTGCTGTTATTTCCAGCAGTACCTTTGGATCGATGATTTTGCAAATATCCGGCTTGTCCTTTCTCGGCTTGGGCATTCAAGCTCCGCATGCAGAGTGGGGCATGATGCTGAATGAAGCGAGATCGGTCATGTTCTCCCGACCGGAGCTAATGTTGATTCCTGGTATAGCGATCATGGTAGTCGTGTCCGCTGTCAATTTCTTGTCCGATTCGCTTCAAACCGCCTTGGACCCGAAATTGATGGCAGCCAGACAGGGGACGAAAACACGCATTGGCGCATTGCTGCCGAAGCTGCGGGGGAAGGAGGTTGCCTAATCCGGCCATGTATATGCTTGAAGTCGATCATTTGAAAATATGGGACCGCGTGACTGGTCGTATCCTTGTTCTGGACAGCTCCTTCCGCCTCAGACAAGGAGAATGCCTTGCCATTGTCGGAGAAAGCGGCAGCGGGAAATCATTGAGCTGCCGGGCGGTAATGCGGCTTAATCAATCGGGGCTTCGCCAGTCCGGTCGCATTGTCTTAAACGGCGTCAATCTTTCCGAGCTTCCCGAAAAAGAGATGCGAAAGATGAGAGGAAGGCGGATCTGCATGATTATGCAGAACGGCATGCGTGCGTTTGACCCGTCTCGTCCTGTTGGTGCCCATCTGCACGAGACACTCGCTGTACATTATCAATGGAGTCGTGGCGAGATGACAGATCTCTTAATACAAGCGATGAAGAGCGTGGGTCTCAAAGATCCGCTTACAGTCATGAGCCGTTATCCGCATGAATTGTCCGGGGGCATGCTGCAGAGGGTCATGATCGCACTCGCTATCGTGCTTGCCCCGGACATTATCATAGCAGACGAGCCCACCACAGCGCTGGACGCCATTACGCAATTTGAAGTAGTGGAGCAGTTCGTGCAATTGCGAAGCCGCATTGGCTGCTCGATGATTTTTGTTTCGCACGATCTGGGCGTAGTCAATCGCATTGCCGATGAGGTATTGGTGATGAAAGACGGGGAAATTGTGGAGCGAGGGAAGACCAGGGACATATTCGCCGGTGCCCAGCATCCGTATACCCGCTATCTGGTTTCGTCCAATTTGGCGCTGAATCGTCATTTCATGAAGCTGATGGGAGGCGACAGCGTTGCTGAAGGTTGAAGGTGTTTGCAAATCATATAAAAAAGGCGGCTGGTTCAGTAAGGCGCAGCAACAAGTGTTATATGATATCAGCTTTGAATGGAAGCAGGGCGAATGCCTCGGTGTTATCGGAGAAAGCGGAAGTGGCAAATCGACGCTAGGACGTTTGCTGCTTGGCATTGAAAAGCCGGATCGGGGCGAAATCACGTACAATGGTAAATCGGTATCCAACCGCCGTTCAAGTAGGGGAGGATTCAGTGCCGTATTCCAAGACTATACGTCCTCCATCAATCCGTTTTATACGGTAGAGCAGTCGATGCTTGAGCCCTTGAAGCTTGCCAAGGAGGAGCCGAAGTTGCGTGAAAGTAAAATGGAGGGCCTGTTGGTACAAGTGGGCCTGGATGCATCCTATCTACCAAAATATCCTCACGAGCTCTCTGGCGGAGAAGCACAACGGGTATGCATCGCTCGAGCGCTTTCCACCGAACCCGCATGTATCGTGCTGGACGAAGCGATTAGCTCCCTTGACGGTTCGGTTCAGATGCAGGTGCTTGAATTACTGAAAAGCCTGAGAGCTTCACATGGCATGGGCTATATCTTTATCACCCACGATATCCAAGCAGCTGCTTACTTATGCGACAGGGTCATGATCGTTAAAAGCGGCCGGATTGAGGAAATTGCCCTGGTGGAACGTTTGAGTGATGTTCAGTCCCCTTACGCGAGGGAGCTGCTAAGGAAGATTATGGTATGAGGTGACTCAATAATGAGGAAGGAGCACAAGCGGTGAAAGGAGCTTTCGCCTGGCCGTTTCTGCGGCTGTATTTGCTGACGCTGTTCTATTTTAGCGGAAATTCGATTTTAAATGTTATGATCCCTTTGAAAGGGGAAGCGCTGGGTGCGTCCAATACGACGATTGGTGTCATTATGGGGGCGTATCTGTTTACAACCATGCTACTGCGTCCGTGGGCTGGCGGGCTGATTCAGCGTCACGGGCCGATTAAGGTGCTGCGCGTTATATTGGTTGTGAACGGAGTTGCACTCGTTATGTATGCTTTTACCGGTCTTGGTGGATATTTCGTCGCTCGTGTGCTGCAGGGGGTATGCACAGCCTTTTTCTCTATGGCGCTACAGCTAGGCATTATTGACGCCCTCCCCGAAAAGAATCGCTCGCAGGGCATTTCCATGTACTCCTTGTGCTCCTACCTGCCGGGCATGATCGGCCCTTTACTTGCCATAGGCATCTGGCAGACAGGTGAGATGAACATGTTTACTGCTGTTATGATCGCAATCGCCGTGTTAACGGGTGCAGTGGGCTATACGGCGGAAATGGATAGGAACTCGGATGAGGCAAAAGGAGGGACCGAACAGCGAAATCAGGGAACTGCGATGCTGCAATCTATCAGTCAATTGGTGAAAAATCCTCATTTGTTCAAAAGCAGCATTCTGATGCTGGGCGCGTCCGTGATCTTCGGCGCGGTAACCGCCTTTATCCCGCTGTACGCTTCGCAGATTGAAAGCGGCAGCGCAGCGGCCTATTTAATGCTGCAGGCGGCGGTTGTTGTTGCAGCGCGCTTTGTCCTGATGAAGAAAATTCCGTCGGATGGCAAATGGCATTCCTTTTTTATGATGGGCACGATGCTGTTGCTGGCCGCTGCTTCGCTTAGCGTCAGTTTCGCTGCAACGGTGGGTGTCGTTCTGTTTTATGCCGGCGCAGTTTTAATGGGCGTCGCCCAAGCGCTTCTTTATCCGACACTGACGACTTATTTAAGCTTTGTGTTGCCGAAGGAGGATCGCAACGTACTGATCGGCTTGTTCATCGCGATGGCGGATCTGGGTGTATCACTTGGCGGCATCGTGATGGGCCCGGTGGCGGACTTGACCTCTTATTCCACGATGTTTATGCTTTGCGCGATCCTTGGTGCGGTGATGATGTTGGTCTCCTATTACCAGCGTTCGCTGTCCACAGGGATGAAAGCAGGGTAAGTGAGACAACGGAAATGCGCTTTTCTATGACTTCTTCCGATTCTTGAAACGGGGTGACTTTCTTACTAACAAGTTGCTCATAGATTACATTTCATGTCGTACATACGAATAATCAAGTATTATCGGAAGGTAACAAACTTCCGCCTCACGGATCTGCAGCCGATAATGATAGCGGAAATGTGGTGACGAGCAACCCCTAATGACTGCTTGCAGTTCCACAGCAGCATCGCTAGTGGTGCGAGATCTCCTTTTGTCCCAATCAGCCTAAACATGGTTTCTACAAGTAGAGGGTGAGCAGTTTTAGCGAATGGATGCATCTTCCACGGGTTCGGGCGTTCTACCCCGGCTACCGTAATGGTACGACTCCTTAAATAAAAGAAGTCAACCAGTAATAACTGGCTGACCTCATAATACGACGGGTTCGATTGCAGTCTAGGACTGAACTGTGACCTTAAATGTAGACAGTTTAAAAAAAGTCCTGCT
>NZ_JBJQOQ010000060.1:0-13526 GCF_046036945.1 Brevibacillus sp. B_LB10_24
ACCTGCTTCGCTGAGGAAGGAGACTTCTGACGCAAGTTGTTAAAATCTGCAAATCATGTCGTAACCATTAAACAAAAGAGCAGAACCGCTCCCAAAATCGTTAAATAGGGAAAGCCGAGCATTCTCACCGGCAGTTGGCGCCCGCCCGTCTCCACCCATTTTTTCTGAAAAACAGATGAGAGATAATCACCATCAGCCAGGTAAACATCGCGCCAAACATGGAAATTCCCATCATCAATGCGTAGGATGAATCCGGGAGAACCGCGTTGATGCCCGCAGCAATCAAAATCCCCAGCGTAGATACGGCAAGGGCGCTGACGGAAACCCCTCTCCGATTGGTTTTTCCCAAGAAGGCAGGGCGTGATTACCCTGCGCTAATGAGAACATCATCCGCGTCGAAGCGTAAAGCCGCTGCCGAGGAACAATCCTGTCCCAATGGCACAGCCCATGGCAATCATCGTCAGCTGGCTTGTCTTCAAATCGCGCTTCAACCCATTCCTGCGCTCATTTTCATGTTCCAACCCGGTGTTGTTACGCGCCATATGTTCGTCTCCTTTTTACTTGAAAAGGTACGTCTACGAAACGACTTCCCGTTCATTAGGATACCGTTTGTACTGCTGCTCCGCCATGATTTTTTTAAGGGTTTGCACGACCTTCCAAACCTCCGTGTAGGAAGTATAGAGTGCGATCGGAGCAAGGCGAATGACGTTGGGTGCCCGGAAATCGGGAATCACGCCGTTTTGTTTCAGCGCTTTGCAAATGCGCGCAGCTTCTTCATGCTCAAGGCTGACATGACCTCCGCGGCGTACATCCTCTCTCGGTGTTCCGATCAATAGCCCGTAGTCTGCCAACTCGTGTTCAATGAGATTCATCAAGTACCGATTGATGTGCAGGGACTTTTGGCGAATCTGCTCCATGCCGGCTTCTGCAAACATCTGCAAGGAACCGATCAAAGGGGCCAGGCTTAGTACGTGCGGCGTTCCAATTTGATAGGCTCCCGCTGATTCGGCCGGCGTCAGCGTATGCTCCATGTCGAATTGCTTGTCTTTTCTGGATCCGAACCATCCAGCCAATCCGGGGCTCGTGCCAAAGTGTTTGCGATTCACGTATAAGCCGCCGACACTGCCAGGCCCGCCGTTTACGTATTTGTAATTGCACCAATAGGCAAAATCAACATCCCACTCACTGAGCGAATGCGGTATCGCTCCGACTGAATGGCATCCGTCAAATCCGATGAGAATGCCTCTTCGATGGGCTTCCGCCGTCAATCGCTGCATGTCCAGAAGTTGACCGCTGCGGTACAAAACGGTAGGCAGGATGATCAAAGCGATCTCATCGGTCATGGCGTCGATGATGTCTTCTTCCTCCAAAAATCGGCCGTCCCGGCTTTTTACGCGAATCAGATGGGTATCCGGGTCGTACCCATGGATGCGAAGCTGACTTTGCAGGGCATAGATATCAGACGGAAACGTAAGTTCATCTGCCAATATTTTAGTTCGTTTCCCTTGCGGCTGGTAAAACGTAGCGACAAGCTGATGCAAATTGACCGTCGTGGAACCGGTTACAATTACTTCTTCAGGAGATGCTCCTACCAGCGGTGCGCACAGTTCACCCAATCTCTCCGACAGGGCAAACCACGGATGATTCCCTTGGGTCCACCCATCGATGCCGTGTTCCCTCCAGTCGGCTACAGCTTCCATGAGCGTGCGTTCCGCTCTTTTCGAAAGCAGCCCTAAAGAATTCCCATCCATATAGATGGAATCCGGCTTTAGATAAAACTCTGCGCGAAAGCGCGAAAGGGTATCCGCTTTATCCAGCTGTTCTGCGTAATCCAACGTCGGTTGGAAGAAATCCGAAGCCATCATAATCCTCCCCTTTGCGGTCAATCTTTCATTCTGGGGACATCATAGCAATAAATATGACACGATGTCAATATTATTATTCATACAATTCATCCAAATGTAAATCTTTCATTTCCGCTGAAATCCTTATATGCTAGAAGATAATTCACTCGGGAGGAAGCAGACGTGAGTATGGAAAAAATCAAGGATCGGCGGCATTTGCGCTCTGCGGTGACCCGCCAAAAGCTGTTGGAAGCCGCAAAGGAAGTATTTCTGGAGGAGGGTTTTCAAAAAGCGACGATTTCCCAGATCATCAAAAAAGCCGATGTCGGGTATGGAACCGCCTATGTTCACTTTGAAGGCAAAGAGGATCTTTTAAGCGTACTGATGGAACATGTCATGGAGCAATTTTATGAGATAGCCGAGATCTCCTTCTTCCCGAAATCGAAAGCGGAAGCGGAGGAGATCATCCAAAAACAGACCAGCGCCTTTTTAAAAATGGCAGAGGCCGAACGAAAGATGCTGCAGCTCTTTGAACAGGCGATCGGCGTATCTGCTTTGATTTCCGAAAAATGGAAAATGATCCGTGAAAAGTTTATCCAGCGAATCTCCATGGACATTGCCTATTCACAGCAAAACGGGCTGGCAAGAACGGACGTCAACCATGAGCTTGTGGCCCGAGGCTGGTTTTTTACCAATGAAATGTACCTGTGGGAAATTGTTCGAAACGAACACCGCAGTTCTGTCGAAGAGATCGCCGAGACCATCACGACCCTGTACACGACAGGCCTTTATCCGGATCGTTAACGTGAGACATCCAGGATGTCAGGTACAAAACGGAAGCGGATGAAATGAGATAGAGTCGGGGAAAATAAAGGGAAAATGTTCATGCGGAGGGATCAGCCTTGACGGATCAACAGATGGAAGACACCATGAAAGACGTTTTTATCCCGATGACTTCAATCGCGAGCGGACTTGGACAGGAAGCGGCTGACGATCTTTACTGCCTGCCGATCCAGATCGTCAATATCAGCTTCGTCGGGAGGCCGGATCACTGGGTGCTGGTCGATGCCGGCATGCCGGGATCCGCTGACGATATACTCGCGGCCGCTCGGGAGCGCTTCGGTTCTGATGCTCGTCCCAAAGCCGTGATCTTGACCCATGGACACTTCGATCACGTCGGAGCCCTTGTTGATCTCGTCCGCCATTGGGACGTTCCCGTCTACGCCCATGAACAGGAACTGCCTTATCTGACTGGCCGGGCCGATTACCCGGAGCCGGACGGCAGCGTCGAAGGCGGCTTGCTGGCGAAAATAGCGCCGATCTACCCCAATCAAGGGATCGACCTTGGGGATCATGTACAGTCCCTCCCCGCCGACGGCAGCGTACCGGAGCTGCCCGATTGGAAATGGATTCACACCCCCGGCCATACGCCAGGGCACGTATCTTTTTTTCGGGAGCAAGACCGCTGCTTGATCGCGGGTGACGCCTTCATCACAGTCAGACAGGATTCGCTGTTCAAGGTCTTGGCGCAAACAGAGGAAATCAGTGGACCGCCGCGGTATTTAACGCCTGACTGGCCGGCCGCCTGGGATTCGGTGAAGCGGCTCGCAGCGCTGAGGCCTGAAGTTGCCGTAACAGGTCACGGTCTGCCTGCAGCAGGTGAATCGCTGGCAGCAGGTTTGGATAAGCTGGCCCGTGAATTCGATCGGACCGCCATTCCGGATTACGGTCGTTTCGTTTGAGTCATCCATCGCCCTGCGTTACAAATTTGAAAATGTTTTTGACGCGGGGAAATATCTTGACGTTGCCGGACAAAAGCGCGGAGTCGCTAATCCGCCAGGTGTGGTCCTGGGAGCCCCTCCTGCGGATGGCAATGAAATGACTCCGTCCGGCTGAGTATACGCTTAACCCTTGTGCCTTGCAATCCCGGCAAAATCTGCTGTCTTCTCCAACGGTCCGATCAGCGAAACGGACCTTGCTGAAGACATGCTTTTTTATCACCAAGGTAGCGCCAGGGAGTATCTCGACATATTGATTCTCCGCATCTGGAGAGCGAAGCACCAACAGCTTCTTTCCCTCCAGCCAGATGTAATGGGAAGACTTGCCGATGACGTCCGCATTCGTCCGTTCAAATACCCGCATGGCATCCGTCAAGTAAGCGGGAGAGTAGTAATCGTCATCGTCAAATTTTGCGATGTAGTCGTACTTCGATTGATCCACTCCGAAATTCAAGCACTTGCCCAGCGACATCTCCTTCGGCATTTGGTGTACGGATACGCCAGGCAGTCTTTTCGCAACTTTTCTATACAACTCGACCGGTGCGTGATCGTTGTGAACGATGATGATCAGCTCCTTCTTTTCCCAAAGCTGCCGATTGTAATTGAGAAAGATATTTTTGATGTACGCCGGTCGTTTTGTCACCGTGATGATGGAAACACCCTTATCCATTTTCCCCCCTCCTCTTCCGATGATCACTACATTCATATGTTGCGGCGTGGAGATTGTTCTACCGCATCCGTCCCTTGGAAAGACAGCCTTTTTTCGCTTATATATGAAGGTGAGATACGGAGTGCTGTTTGAGGGGAGGGTGTCTATGCTTGAAGGGAAAAGAATCGCCTACCTCACTTTCGACGACGGGCCGAACGAAGCGACTGAACTCATCCTCGATACACTGGCTCGCCACCAGGCGGAAGCTACTTTTTTCATGTTGGAGCCGCAGATTCGCCGCTTTCGGGACACAGCCCGCCGCATCATCCGCGACGGACATGCGGCAGGGCTGCACGGCGTCACCCATCGGGAGCATCAATTCTACGCCTCTGAGCGGTCCATTCTCCGAGAGCTGAACAAAACCCGCCGGACATTGCGGCGGGTCACCGGAAAGGCAGCTGTACTCGTCCGCACCCCTTACGGAAGCATTCCGCACATGAAGCCTTCTTATCTGGCAGCGGTGAGGCGTGCCGGTTATCAGTTGTGGGATTGGAACGTGGACAGTCTGGATTGGAAATATCGCGATGCCCGGTTCGTCGAGCACGTCATCAAAAGCGTAATCAATCGGGAAAAAGCGGCATCCCACACCCCTGTGGTCATCTTGCTGCACGACTTGCCTGAGACGGCCGGCCTGCTGCCGGAGATTGTCGGCTTTTTGAAGGAGCGGGGCTATCGGTTGAAAAGGCTGGAGCCTTGGCTGGAGCCGGTACGGATTAGATGAGCACCATACGGGCGATGATCGACGGATGTCTGATTCAGTGGTTGATGAGGAACCATGAGGAGCTTCACGAATTTTATCGCAATACTTGCTTCGAGGCCATCGCCAATTATCTGACCAATCCCTTGCCGCAAAGTTATGATCTGTAAAAATCAAAAACTGCCCCAAAAACCGACAATCCGGTTTGGGGACAGCTCTTTTTATGATCTGCCGAAGACTGCTCAATCGTTGCCAACCATCTTACTGGCTCAATTCCAACACTTCATCCGGATCGGCGACTACCCGGCCGTAGTATCGCTTGGAGCGGAAATTATGGATCTCTTCACAGGCCTTAGCCATCTTCTCCAGCACCGACTCTTGCGGCAAATCGGCATCCGGGCTCCAGTAATAAATCTTCATTTCGTACGTCTCGCCGCTGTCGCCTTCGCGCCGGTACTGAATCCGATCGGCTTTCTTAAAGCCGTTTTTCCGGTAAAAATTCACTCTCTTCACCGTGTCTTCATCTTCCCGATCGATCGGCTCCACTTCGAGCAGGATCGCCTTGCCTTTTTGTTTCATCCGGTTGAGGACCTTGGTGCCGATCCCTTGTCCCCTCGTTTCGGGGTTGATCAACAGGTAGTCGATGAAAATAAACGTTGGAAACTCCGCGTACAGCATGATGTATTCGTCTGTTTCTTCCTTGTGATAGACATCCTTGTCGTCAAGCAACGCCTGGATTTGGCGCGGATCCTTCATTTCGTGCTCAGGAAAATACTCGTTTAACCGTTCAAACCATTCCATGAAGATTCCTCCATCTTTCAGATGTACGGTTGATGGTTATAGCATTTCCTGATATGGACTGCCCTACTCGAAGTTGAAAACAGATCGCTTGCTACTAGGAAGACAAACTTAATCCTCATGCATTTTTAGCCTTCATTCGATGCAATGTATCTGCGCTTGACATGATCCATTCAAACAAGGGGGAGTCTTGTTCAATGCCGGTATATTGAGTAATCGTCTGCTCAAGCCCTCTGTCGCGAATGCTGGCCGCAAGCTCCTGTGCCTCTTGATCCTCCGGATAGTCAAAATACAGGGCGGCGGCGATTCCCGCTGCCAGATGAGTAGGTTGGAACTGGTACGCCAACGCCTGTCTCGCCGGACTCACCAGCCGGTCATCCGGGGAGAGCTTACGGAGCGGAGACCGTCCCACGCGGGTTACGGCATCCGATATCCGCGGATTTTCAAAGCGGTCGAGGATTTTTTGGATGTAGCGTACATGCTCTTCTGGATCAAAGCCGTGCTTTTTGACCAGCATCGCTCCTGTTTCCGCCAATGCCTCCCGTGCCGTCTGGGAGATATACTCATCGCGGATCGCCTGATCGATCGTTTCATAGCCGAGTACATACCCGAGATAAGCGATCATCGCATGCCCCGTGTTCACAGTAAAGAGTTTTCTCTCGATATACGGGGTCAGGTCGTCGACATAGGTGATACCGTTAATCGCCGGGACCGGCCCCTTGATCTGCGTTTGGTTGACGACCCACTCGTAAAACGGCTCGACGATGACGAAGAGCTTGTCGTCGTGCTGCTGGATCGGCACAATCCTGTCGACGGCGGCGTCGGGAAATCCGACCAACTCTTCCGCTGCCGCCCGCTCCTCTTCAGTGAGCGATTCCCAGACGTGCGCTTTCAGCTTCGTGCTCCCGCCAATCATGTTTTCGCAGGCGATGATATTGAAAGGACCCCGCCCTTCCTTGATCCGCAGGGAAATCCCCTTGGCGATCACCGGAGCGATATGGCGCAGGATATTCGGGCCGACAGCGGTCGTGAGCAGATCGGCCTGGGCGATGGCTTTCGCCGCCGCTTCCGCATCCTTGCCGTTTATCGCCCGCACCCCGGTGACAGCTGTGGTCTTTTCTCCCTCTTCTGCCAACTGGATGGTGTACTCCTGCCTCCGGTTGATCTCATTGACGATGTCGTCGTTCACATCGATAAAACAAAGCTCGTAACCTGCCTGGTGCAGCAGTTGTCCAATAAATCCCCGGCCGATGTTTCCTGCTCCGTACTGAATCGCCAGCACCGTTACTCCCCCTTTTCGAGGATTTCGATGATCTGCTCGGGCGTCGTGGCCTGCACCATCGCTTTGATGTTTTCTTCCTCCATGCAGACCTCGGCGAGCTTGGACAGAATCTCCAGATGTTCATCGCCGCGCCCGGCAATCCCGATGATCACGTAGGCGATATTTCCGTCTCCAAAGTCAACGCCGGAAGGCACCTGTACGATCGAAATCCCGGTCGTTTTGATCCATTGCTTCGAGTCGTTGGTGCCGTGGGGAATCGCTACGCCGTTACCCAAATAGGTGGTCAGCATCTCTTCGCGTTCCAGCATTTTCTCTATATATTCCGCTGTCACATGGCCTTTTTCGACCAGCAGTTTTCCCGCCAGCCGGATTGCTTCTCCCTTGTTTTCCACTGAGGCGTTCAGCATGATTTTGTCTGACGAAATGATGTTTTGTGCCATACTTCATTCCTCCACTCTTATCTTTTGTTGCAGATGGCCTTGCAATTTTTTGGCCAAATAGTCATGCATCGCTTTTGATTGACCGGAGCTGAACAGGCGTACCGCTTCTTCCTCGATGAAGAGCGAACTGATCTCGCTCAATACCTCCAGGCCTTCCTTGTCCAGCTTCTTTGGCCCGAGCAGGATCAGGATTGTCTTGACTTCGATCAGATGATTTTCCATGGAGCGAACGGGAACGCTGCCTGGAAGCTCAAATACGCCAAAAAAAGCCTCCCGGATATGCTCGCTGCGGCTGTGAAACAAAGCGAGCTGCGTTCCTGGAATCCCCAGACCGCCCAGCTTTTCCCTCTCCAGCAGCTGCTTGCTGACCTTCTGCCAATCCGCAATCGCTCCGATTTGCCCGAGCTGCCTGCAAATCTCTTCTACGGCGGTCTCTACATCATCAAAGGCGCGGGGGATCTTTTGGAAGCAAAATCGCTCCAACACGCCGAGCACATGGTCGAGGCTGGCTTTGAGCGAGTGCAATTGGCTGACGGCGTGTTCCGACCGGGCGGCTGCGACGCGTCCGGCCGGCGGCGGCTGCCTGCTCAGGCCTGCCAGATAACCCCTGATTTTTTGAATGTCTTCCTTGTTAAGCAATGGATTGACCAGGACGTAGTCATTGGCGATGCCGGAAAGCCGGATCGTGGAAATGATCAGATCGTATTCGCTTTTGGGAATGCTGCCCAGATCGAACAAGGAGACGTTGCGCAAGCCCTCGATCTCCGGGATTTCTTTTTTGATCCGGCTGGCCAGTATTTTCGACGAGCCGATCCCGCTTGAACAGACGATGAGGGCCCGGAACCGGGCCGTCTGCCGGTTCATCCGCTCCAGAGCAGCGCCAAAATGCATGACTAGATAGCCAATTTCTTCCTCCGGGACATCGAGGTCTTGAAATACCTGCCGGACGGCATCCCGCAATATGTCAAACAGATTGGCGTAATCTTCCTTGATTTGATCGAGCAGCGGGTTTCTGA
Organism: Brevibacillus sp. B_LB10_24; assembly: GCF_046036945.1. Classification (NCBI taxonomy): domain Bacteria; kingdom Bacillati; phylum Bacillota; class Bacilli; order Caryophanales; family Paenibacillaceae; genus Brevibacillus; species Brevibacillus sp. B_LB10_24. Next base: position 8,565 of record NZ_JBJQOQ010000060.1, read on the forward strand.
TCCGCATGCCCTGCCTCATCCGAAAAATCGCCGGCTCCATATGGGTCAAGAGGCCTTGGGCCAACGATTGGTCGTGTTCCAGCCGCACGCCCAGCTTTTCCTCGCAGAGCTCGATCAGCCGCTTGATCTTTGCCATCAGCTCTACGTTGTCGGACAAATAGGTATCCTGGTAGGAATTCCTCACCTTGGCGCCGCGCAGGTGCATGGCGATATAGCCAATCTCCTCCTTGGGAATCTCCATCTGCAGCATGCCTTCCAGACGGGCCAACATTTTTTCCGCCGCCTGGTACTCTTGTGTTCCGGAGAGCTGGTGCAGGTGTTCTTCGTGAAAGTGGATGTTTTCTCCCTTCTCCACCCGCTCGATCGCTAGCGCGAGGTGAATCACCAGCCCGATGAAGGCACTGTCTGCCAGGGGATAGGGCAATTCGCCCTCCAGATCGCGCAATGCGTTTTCGACGACAATCAATTTTTCTTTTTCGATGAGGCCGAGCACCCGTTCCGAAACGGAGTTGATCCGATGCTGTTTCTTCTGCTGGATCGTATCCTTGATCGCTGCAACCAGTTCGTACTCGTTGAGATTTTCCGAGATCAGGCTGGTGATGGCCAGTCTTTTTGCCGTCTCGCTGCCCTGCAGTTCAATGCCGTATCCCCTTCTTCTGACCAAGCGCATCCCGTATTGCCCGATCTTCTCTTCCAGCTCATCCAGATCGTGGCTCACCGTGGCTGTCGTCACCTTCAGGTCATAAGCGAGCGAGACCAGCTTGATTGGCTCGGCGGCTTCCAGCAGGCTGCATAAAATGACGATTTTTCGTTCGTTCGGCGTAAAGTCCTCCGCTGTCGTGCGAAAGAGATCCTCGCGCAGCCTCTCCTTATCCTCCGGCGCCCCCTCCAGCTGCACCCCGATCCCGATCTTTTTGACCAGGTCGAGGCGATAGCTTGCAAGCGCCTGGGTCAGCTCATCCAGCTCTCGATGGACGGTCCGCGTGCTCACGTCGATCTCTTCGGCAATCTCCCGGATGGTGATTTCATGCGGCGCTTCCAGCAGCTTTGCCAGAATCATCTTTTGTCTTGAGGAGAAACGCATGGTCATGACCCCTTCCGACAGAAAGAGTATACGCTAGTCTGTCACAAACTAGCGTAGGGTTTCCTTATTTTAGGCGCTCCACCAGCCGATCATACTCCGGGCTGCCCAGAAAGTTCTCAATCGAGATGTGCTCGGCGTGAGGAATCTTCTGCTTTGCGCGCTCTGTTAAATTTTTATGGGTAACCACGATGTCGGCATCGTCGGGAATTTCATTGATGGCCGTATTGGTAACCGTGATATCCAATCCGGCATCTTTGAATTTTTTCCGTAAGGTAGAGGCGCCCATCGCGCTCGAACCCATTCCGGCATCACAGGCAAAGACCACTTTGTTTACGGGCTTTGCCGGTTTGTCCGGAGCCGCAGCCGCAGCAGGTGCTTCCGCGCCTTTGTTCCCTTTGAGTTCTTTCATTTTGGCCGTCGCCTGCTCCAGATCGCCTTCTTCCACGTCTTGTTTGGATGTTTTTAACAACAAGGTCGCGATCAGGAAGGAAACGACTGCAGCTGTCAGCACGCCCGCCAATACCGGCAGAAGGCCGCCTTTTGGAGCCATTGCGATCAGCGCGAAGATGCTGCCCGGCGACGGAGGCGCCACCAGGCCCGCCCCCAACAGGGTGAAGGTAAATACCCCGGTCATTCCGCCTGCAATGACTGCCAGGAGCAGGCGCGGATTCATCAAGATGTACGGGAAGTAGATCTCGTGGATCCCGCCGAGGAAGTGGATGGCTATCGCACCCGAAGCCGATTGTTTTGCTGCTCCCCGGCCGACCAACGCGTAAGCGAGCAGAACCCCCAGACCAGGACCAGGGTTGGATTCCAGCATGAAGAAGATCGATTTGCCCGCATTGGCCGCTTGTTCCACACCCAGCGGACTCAAAATGCCGTGGTTAATTGCGTTGTTCAAGAACAGGACTTTCGCCGGCTCGATAAAGATGCTGGCAAGCGGCAGCAAGCCTGCATTGACGATAACCTGAACGCCGGCCGCCAGCACTTTGCTCAGCGCTTCCACAATCGGACCGATCGCGACGAAGGCGAGCAGGGTCAGCAGACCGCCGATAATCCCGGCCGAGAAGTTGTTGACGAGCATCTCGAAGCCAGAGCGGATCTTGCCTTCGATCGCCTGGTCAAACTTTTTGATGATCCAGCCTCCAAGCGGCCCCATCAACATGGCTCCCAGGAACATCGGGATATCGGCTCCGACAATCACCCCCATCGTAGCGATAGCCCCGACGACGCCGCCTCGCGTATCGTGAACCAGCTTACCGCCTGTATAACCAATCAACAGCGGCAGCAAGTACGTAATCATCGGGCTGACCAATTGGCCCAGATGTTCATTTGGTCTCCAGCCTGTCGGGATAAATAATGCGGTAATCAACCCCCAGGCAATAAAGGCTCCGATATTCGGCATGACCATACCGCTGAGGAAGCGGCCAAATTTCTGGATGCCGACACGAACGGAAGAATCCGCTTTCATTTGCGCATGTTCCGCCATGCTTAAAACCCCCTTTTGATGTTCTGATATCAATAGGATGAATCCTGCATGGCACAAATATATGCGTTTTCGATTATTGGTTCAACAAAATGAAAACACAATATCGTCACACCTCTAGTTGACAAAATTGCATATGGACATGAAAAGAAGGACTTCCGCTTGGGAAAGTCCCTCTAGAGACAGGCCGCACCATCAAACGGCGACCAAATCCAGGAGAACCGCATTCACACCGTTCAGGAAGGCGAGTGCGCTGGCTTTGATAATGTCCGTGTCCATCGCGCGTCCCGTGTAAATCTTGCCCTGATACTCGATGCGGATATTCACCCGGCCGATGGCATCTTTTCCTCTCGACAAGCTGTTGATCTTGTAGTCCTTGAGGTGCACATCCAGACCTACCAAATCCTTGATGGCGCTGTACAAGGCTTCAATCGGCCCTTCCCCGACGGCGCTGCCCTTCTTCGTCTCGTCGCCCTGTTTCAATTTGACGGTTGCCGTCGGATACAGATCATTGCTGACCACCTGGAAGGAGAGCAGTTCGTAGAGACGGCTGTTGCCGGCTTTAATCGTGCGGTGATTGGTCACCAGGTAAAACACATCGTGGTCGTACACTTCTTTTTTCGCGTCGGCCAATGCGAGGAATTTTTCAAACAACACCTCGAAGTCGGCAGCGTCGCTCGTGTCAAAGCCCAGCTTCTCTACGGCGTTTTTAAAGGCATGACGGCCGGAACGGGCGGTCAAGATCAACTCCATGCTCTCCGCGCCTACATCTTCAGGGGACATGATTTCATAGACCTGCCTGTCTTTCAAAAGGCCGTCCTGGTGGATGCCGGAAGAGTGGGCGAAGGCGTTCTCTCCGGTGATCGCCTTGTTCACCTGCACATCCAGTCCCGTCAAGTGGCTGACGAGCATGGAGGTTTTGAGCAGTTCTTTCGTATTGACGCCGGTGTGGCATTGGTAGTAGCTCTCCCGCACCTTGAGCGCCATCACCACTTCTTCCAGCGAGGCGTTGCCGGCCCGCTCCCCGAGTCCATTGATAGTGACTTCGATTTTATCCGCGCCGTTTTTGACCGCGGCCAGTGTATTGGCCGTTGCCATACCGAGGTCGTTATGGCAGTGAACGCTGAGGATCACATCGGGATTCAGGTTTTTCAACCGCTCGTTGAGCCGCCGTATCAGCTCGCCGTACTCTTCCGGCACTGCAAAGCCCACGGTATCCGGCACGTTGATCATGGTCGCGCCCGCTTTGACCACAGCTTCGATCGTCTTCCAGAGGTATTCAAAATCTGACCGCGATGCATCCTCTGTGGAGTACTGCACCTGCGGCAGCAAAGTCTTGGCGTACCTGACCGCATCGACGCCCATTTGCAGCACGTCATCCTTGGAGCGGCTGAACTTCTTCTCCACGTGGATGTTGGAAGTGCCAAGCACAATGTGAATGAGCGGGTCCGCGGCGTCTTTGATGCTTTCATAGACGGCGTCGATATCGCTTTTCACCGCTCTGGCCAGCGCCGTGATCGTCACGCTGTCGCCTACGCTGCGGGCGATCTCCTGTACAGCTTGAAAATCTCCCGCGGACGAGGCGGGGAAACCTGCTTCAATAATATCTACCCGAAGCCGCTTCAACTGCTGAGCGATCTCCAATTTTTGGTGCAAATTCAGCTTGGCTCCCGGCACCTGCTCGCCATCGCGCAAGGTTGTGTCAAAAACGATGATTTTACGGTTCATTCTCTTTTCCTCCCATACAAATATGAATGTAGATCTATCTTCAAGCGGGCTTGGGTGAACCTCCCCGACTTACTCGCTAACGCGAGTTGAAGTCGGGGTTTCTTACCATGGGCAACTTCATGTACCTTTTGTAGATAGGGATTTGCCCGATCTACTCCATATCCAAGTACGGGGTATCTGTGAAGTTGTCTTAGTAAGCAACCAATGTCTCTTTGAGACATCGGGGGCGGAACAGCCCATCTACTACTTCTTGCCTATGCAATCCGTAGATACTTTCTCTTGCTTTCTACATCAAAATGCAGGAATTCGCCATATAATACTTGGCTAAGGATATTCCTGGCTCCGTGCAGATCCCGATGCTCGCTGTACCCGCACCTACAGCGATAATTCCTGGAAGCGGTTTTGTTCCGCTTCCCGCAGACAGGACATGTCTGACTCGTATACGATTCATCTACGAGATGGAGTACGATCCCCTCTCGTTCCAGTTTATAAGTCAAATACTGCTTTACCTTGCCCGTGGACCAATTCGACAGCTTCTGCGCCTGCTTGCGATTCATGCGTTTTTTCTTACGTGTATTTCGCTGCACGCCTTCGACATCGCCCAGATGAACGTCCGACACCGACTGCTGGACGCACCAATCCACAAATTGCTTGGTGGTCTTGT
>NZ_JBJQOQ010000061.1:0-11631 GCF_046036945.1 Brevibacillus sp. B_LB10_24
AGGGCAGAATATACATTTTGTATGTTAATTGGTCAGTCGTAGTTTAAAAAAAGTGTTCCACTTTTTTATGAGCACGGTGGTCAACATTTTGATTGACATTCACACCCGTCCAAGATCAGACGCTTTTCCCACCTTAACAGCTCCTCTAGCTTTCCCGTCATCACCGATCACCCCGTACTCTTTCTCATATTACTCGGAATATCGAGTGAGTCGTTCGGCGGTTTTAAAGCGGTTCGCTAGTTTAATCTCATGAGCGGTTGGAGTTTTAACTCGGGCACACGCTACTTTTAAAGTTCGCTTATCTGCTACTCCCAGTTTAAAATGGTTACAGGCGATTTAACGTGGGGAATTCCCCAGTTTCTAGTCTCGCCCAAATCTTCTATCACGCTAGAAAGCTGGAAAGATTTTAGGGCGATTTCTGGACGCTAGAGCGTCCCTTTTTCGCCATATCGGGGGCGTGAGTCGGAACGTTCCTTCTCCTCGCTACGCCCGGAGGGCTCCGCCCTTCATTCCGTTCTTGTAGACTGTCACAAGGGCAAAAAGAAACCCCAGCCGAGCGTTTAATTACTCGTTTGGGGTGGTAAATTGATCAAGCTAGTAAATATCTAAGTAATCATCCTCGACCTCTCCAGTTAAGGAAAAGACCATTTTATACATTGCTGCAGCTTTCCCTTTATACTGAATTCGAATAGAAACAACCACATGATTGTAATCTTCATCGGGCCAATTTGTTATCGTAAGAGAAACTGTATCTACAAAAATTGTTACATGTTTTCTGTCAAAGTCTGGGAAATCCTTCTCAAACGCATCTGAACATTCCTCCCTATAAGTTTGGAATGCATTCCAAAACCCCTTAATACTTCTCTCTTCAAGATTGTTTTTTAAAACCCACTCTTTAAGCCCTTTTATATCCATCTTATCACCACTTTTTAATGTCTTCCCTTATCAAAGTAATCAAAAATGATATGGCCAGATTTTTTATCATAGTTACCATAAATTCGCCAATCCCCATATCTTTTATCCATTACTTTAACCTCATACTGATAAGTCTTATTGCCGAATTTCACCCCTTGTCCCGATAGTCTTTTTATTCCACTTATACCTTCCTTTCCAACTATACCCTTTTGCATTGCTTTTACAAAAACTTCAATTCCTTCTTTCCCAAATCTCCCCTTTACTTCATTATAGACCTCATGTTTAATCCATCCCTTACCTACTTCTTTGATTGTGCCTGCCGCCAAACCACCCGATTGGAGATAGAACATTTTATCAGCAGACCATACATACAATCCAAATCCCGTAGGATCATTTTCAATTTGGTAACGAACGGATGCCCATGCTAGTTCGTTTACGAACTCTTCGGGAATTGCATAATCAGTCCCCTTCATGATATCTGATTCGGCAACTCCAGATTTTCTCATCTGATTGCGAAGGGATTCAGCCTGCTGCGCCCAATACTTTTTGTCAGCGTTAGTTTTGGCTTTTTCGTATTGCCATTTCATCTCATTTATAGTCCAGTTAGCAGTTACTTCAGTACTCCAATGCCCTGTCGGATTAAAATACCTCAGCGGATTATTCTCCACATACGTATACTGATTCAAACTCAACGGATTATCCACTTGCCCCTTATACGTATCCTCTGAGATAAACCGTCCCATACTCGGATCATAGTACCGTCTGGGAGATAACGCGCCCCAGCGGATCGTAGGCGGTTTGCACCTTCAAATCTGAAAAGGTCCCCGTCGCGGTTTCCGCCTTCATCTGAATACTCGTTGGAAAGAGTTCGTANTGAGATAAACCGTCCCATACTCGGATCATAGTACCGTCTGGGAGATAACGCGCCCCAGCGGATCGTAGGCGGTTTGCACCTTCAAATCTGAAAAGGTCCCCGTCGCGGTTTCCGCCTTCATCTGAATACTCGTTGGAAAGAGTTCGTACGTATCGTATGACAGGATATTTTACGTCAAAGATTTGGCAGTGCCGACAAATATTGTTTCGGTAACGGAAACGACGCGCTTATTCTCGTACGAGTAGACGTGCTCGGTCCTTTCCGTTGCGGTTCCCTGTTCCGTCGGGCGGTATAGACATAGGTTTCGCGATGAAAATAAGCTCCGTCCGCTGCGGATAAATCTCGTCTTTACTCTTGCGCTATGAGCAGCAACACGGCACTAACAACCCGCAAAACAAAAAAACGCGAGGGAAAACCCCCCGCATTCTAACTACTCCCTATCTTCCCTCCGTAACCGCCTTTACCTCCAACAAAAACTTCCTTACCCCGGCAAGCCCTTCCGCTTCCAGCAGCTTGAGCAGCTGGCTGCCGATGATCGCGACATCGCTTTTTCCCACGAGGTACTCCACGTCCTCGCTGCGCTGGATGCCGAAGCCTACACCGATCGGCGTGGCAGCGCGGCGGCGGCAGCGGGACAAAAAGTCGGTCGTCGCTTGGTCGAATTCCGTCTTGGCGCCAGTGACGCCCTTCCTCGCCACGCAGTACAAAAGACCGCCCGTTTCATTCGACAGATACTGCAGACGCTCCTCCGGCGTGTAAGGCGTGGCGAGCAGGATCGGGTCCACCCCGAACTTTTTGCAGGCAGCCAGGTACTCCGGGCTTTCTTCCGGATAGGCGTCCGGCACGATCAGGCCGCGAATGCCAATCGACTGGGCCGTTTCAACAAAGCGCTCGACGCCGTACTGGACCAAGATGTTGTAGTAGGTCATGAAAATGAAGGGAAGCTGAAATTCCTCCGTCACCCGGCGGGCGAAGTCCAGGCACTTTTCTACCGTGGTTCCCCGATTCAACGCTTCCTGGTTGGCCTTCAGGAACACGGGTCCGTCGGCAATCGGCTCGGAAAAGGGCAGCTGCAGTTCCACCAGATCGACGCCGCACTCGGCAAACAGGCGAATCATCTCGTAATTCGTCTCAAAGTCAGGGTAGCCGAGAATTTGGTGGGTCATCAGCAGAATCCTTTTTTGCCCGCGCTTTGCGGCGATCTCGTCAGCGAGACTGCTCATACTGTTTCTGCTTGCGCTCGATAAAGGCTGTCCACTCGTCATCTTTCAATCCCTCCGCTATGTTAAAAATGTCTTTATCTCCCCGTCCAGACATGTTGATCAGGATGACGTCGGATGGCGAGGTGCTGCCCACATCCTTGAATGCCGCTGCAAAGGCATGGGTGGATTCCAGCGCCGGAATCATGCCTTCCTTGCGCATCACCAGCTGCAGAGCCTGGGTCACTTCATCGTCTGTCGCCGCTTCAAACCGGACCCGGCCCTGTTCGGCCAAATCGGCCAAAATCGGAGAAACCCCGGTGTAATCGAGTCCGGCGGCAATGCTGTACGTGTCGCGCATCTGTCCGTCCTCATCCTGCAGAAACAGCGTCTTGTACCCTTGGGCAACCCCCGCTTTTCCCGTCCCGTATGCGATCCGGGCCGCATGTTGTCCCGAGTCCGGACCTTTGCCGCCCGCTTCAACACCGACCAGTTCCACTTCCGCGTCGGACAGGAACCCCTGAAATACACCCAGGGCATTCGATCCGCCGCCGACGCAGGCGTATACGCTATTCGGCAGCCTGCCTTCCAGGCGCAGGATCTGTTCCTTCGCCTCTATGCCGATGATCGATTGGAAATACGCGACCATCGCCGGGAACGGATGGGCGCCCGAAGCTGTTCCCAAGAGGTAGTGGGTCGTTTCGAAGCTGGACACCCAGTCTCGCAGCGCCTCGTTGATCGCGTCCTTGAGTGTACGGGAACCGTACTCGACCGGGACGACTTCAGCTCCGAACCGCTTCATCCAGAACACGTTGGCGTACTGTCTTTCCATGTCTTCGCGGCCCATGTATATCGTTGCCCGAAGCCCCAATTTTGCCGCCACGATCGCAGTGGCAACGCCATGCTGGCCGGCGCCGGTTTCCGCGATCACCCGCGTCTTGTTCATCCGCTTGGCCAAAAGCCCCTGCCCTAGCGCGTTGTTCAGTTTATGGGCGCCGGAGTGGTTCAAATCCTCCCGTTTGATGTAGATTTTCGCCCGGCCAAAGTGTTCGGTCAGCCTGTCGGCGTACGTCAGCGGCGTCGGCCGGCCGGAAAAATTGGCCAGGATGTCGCAGTACTCATTCCAGAATGCGGTATCGTTTTGGATCTTTTCGAATTCGCGGTTTATTTCCTGAAAGGCCGGGTACAAAATTTCCGGGATGAATGTTCCCCCGTAATTGCCGTAATATCCGTTTGTGCTCAATCTCCTCATCCTTTCTTTCCGGCGGTATTTCGATGAATGGCCATTACAGCCTGTGCCGTAGCCAAATCCGTGACGAGAACGTCAACCCATTTGCCGCGGAGCACCGCCGTAATCGCCGCTGCCTTATCGCGGCCCCCTGCCACAGCAATCACCTTGGGGATGCCGCGCAGTTCTTCGGCTGTCAGCCCGATCATCCGCTTTTTTACAGGGTGGTCGATCGTCCGGCCGTCGGTATCGAGGAACGAAGCGCATAAGGCGGCGGCAGCTCCTGTCCCCTTCACGCTCTCCAGATCTTCGCTGCTGAAATGTCCTGCCTCGGCGATCGTGGAGCGCTCGGAGACGTCTCCGATGCCGACCACGGCAACCTGACAGGATTGGGCCAATTGGAGAACCTTGCTGATTCCCGGCTCGCCCCGGAGCAGCACCCCGGTTTCCTCATTGGAGACAACGGCCGGCGCATGCAGCAGCCAGTACTTGGATTTCAATTTGTCCGCGATCGCCATCGTGTTGGAGTTGGCGTGCCATGGCACCCCCTCGGAGCCCCAGCCGCCCACCAGCGGCACAAATTGCAGGTTGTTTTTGCTGAAAAACTCCAGCTCGTCGCCGATGGCGGCGATCGTCCGACCGGCCATAACGCCTACGATATCGTTGTCCTTGAGGATCGATTCCAGCAGGACTGCGGTCGTTTTCCCCAGCTGCACATACAGCTTCTGTTCATCTGCGGGGGGGATGTCAACCACGACGACGTCATGGATGCCAAAGGTTTCAACCAAAAGTTGCTCCATTTGCTGTTCGGCCGAGTACGGATTCTTAATCGAAATCTGGACGATTCCCTCCGCTTTGGCAGCCGCCAGCATGCGGCTGACGTGAGGGCGGGAGATGCCAATGCGCTCCGCAATCTCCTGCTGATTGCATCCATCCTCGTAATACAGCTTGCATATTTTTACAAGAAGCCTGTTTTTTTCTGTTTTTATGTCTGTCATCTGAGCCTGGATCACCCGCTTTGCACAAATGTACACAAGATGTAATTATGTACTTAACTATATCCTGTTTCCCTTGTTTTGGCAAGATTTGCTTCCTGAAAAGAGCGAAGCTGTCCTCTCGTGCAGTCCGCACGATAGAACAGCCTCGTTTTTCTTTCGCAGCGCCAGCTCTCGGCCGGTTATCCTTTCTGTTTCAAAATGCCTAAAAATGCTTTCCAGGGCCCTACATCCGTCCTGTATCTCTCCGCCATGACCCGAACAATTTGGGCCATGTGTGTCAGATCGTGAACAACCCACGTCGAAAGCAATTCTCTTGCCTTTACCGTACCGAACTCAGGGTGTGAGCCCGTTCGTTCGAGGAGCGGCTCAGATAGGATAAGCTCCTGAAGTTTGGCAATATTTTGCATCCGAATCGCCTTAAATTCAAGCAAACTTTGTTCAATCGATCGCGTCGATCTTTGCAAGTGGGAAAAACGGTCAAATGGGGGAAAGGGGTTGCCCTCTCCTTCCTGAAGGATACATCCCAGCCTGGGGATCCAATTGTGTTTCTCTGCCTCAATGAGGTGCTCCACCACTTCGGAGACGTTCCAGGATCCTTCGCCTTCATTGCATTGCAGCCACTCATGCGAGATGCCGGATAAAAATGACTCCAGCGTCTGCGGTGTGCGTTCCAAAACTTCAATCGCTTCCTTCAATTGAAAATTCACGTTACCGCTCCTTTCGCGTCTGGCGGGGATATGACCATTTTACCAAAAACTGGACCCTTTTACATGATCACAAATACCGGGCGATGATCCGAACCAACTTTGCCGGGAACTCCTGCAGATTCGTAATATCCAAAAATCGCTCATTCCTATAGATTTGACTGATCACTTCCTTGTCCTGGCCGATTGCCGCTGCAAGAAATGTGATTCCCTTCCTTTCGTATTCAGCTATGGTCTGCTGCATATCGGCAATGGCATAGCTTCCCGTATAATCGTCCATTGCTTTGGGCTGTCCGTCACTGATGCTGATCAAGAGCTTTGTATTTTGCGCGGAGGCGGCTAAACGTTCCGCCATAATGCGAAGAGCCATTCCATCGCGATTGTTGCTCCTGGCACAAATCCCCATAAGCCTGAACCGATCATTGGGATCGGGCTGCTCAAAGTCCACATAGGCGAAGATCGACATTTGCTCCAGCTTGGAGACATCAGCCGTATCGCCGTAGATCAGGATAGGAATGCTGCAAATTTGACAAAATTCATATACGGCGACAACAGCTCGTTTCGCTGCTTCCAATCTCCCAAAGGCAGCCATGGATGCAGATTCATCAACCCTTAGACCGACCACAAGGGACGGGGACTCGGTTGGAGGACGTTTCTTGGCGAAGCAGCGAAAATCCCGGTAAGCAACGCTGTCAGCCAGAAATTTGCTGCCAAAGGCATGATTCCTGGCAAATTCGGAAGAAACCTCGTGTTCCAACAGGGGAAGTGTCTTTCTGGCAATTTCCCGCACGACAGGCATGAGTCCCCTGCTGAGGGTGACGTATTCCTGTTGGCTGCCCCCGTCGTACTCAGGCCGGCGGACAATCAGCTTCACCTTTTGATGAATGGAACCGGACACGACTTCCCTTGCGTCCCGATTCAGTTTTTTGCGGAATTCCCGCTCTTTTTCCCCTGACAATGGTTCAGGATTTGCCTGATGGTATTTGGGGGTACGATGACCGCCCAAATCTGAACTTTCCAGCTCGGCGGCATCATCCGAAATACGGGAGGAGCTTTCGTCACTATCAGCAGATTTTTTTAATGCGATCCCCTTTTCCTCCGCATGGTTGTCATGCTCAAAATCGCTGTCGTCTATCTCTCCCCACGTCCGGATCTCTACTGCATCGGTATCATTTCGTTTTTTTTTTACTTCCTTCTCCGCTTCCTCCAAACCTGCTAGCAATCCGTGGCTGTCAAGAGCCTCTTCCAATATCTTGATCTCCTCGGGATCGGTCGTGATCTTGTAGATGACTTTATGATAGAGGGATTCTCTTGCGGAAGCACCTCCGGCGACGGCATCCGTCCAGTAAAAATACGATCGCATGCCGGCCACACCTTTGATCGCATTTGCCCGGGCTGTCTGATCCAGCACAAGTATGGCATTTGCCAACGTGCCGAGCACCTTTTGATTCCTGTAACCGGTTTTGGCCATTGCCCGTTCGATCATCGTTTCTTTGGCTGGCAGGTCCATCTTTTCCGAGTGCTGAACCCTGTCGCGCAGTGCTTCGTTTAGCGGCCTGGTCCCGGCGTAGCCGCGGTTTGTCGTGATGACTGCAATGAAGTCCGGATGTCTGCGGACGATTTCGGTGGGGAGGTTGATGCTCCCGTCCAGCTCCAGCGCAGAGTTTAGTGCCATTAAGACGGCGGCGTCTCGAATCACAGTTGGTTCCTGTATTTCCAGGAGATAGCCATTTTGATAGGCTCTGACGATCTCGGAAGGGTAAAACCGATATTCAACCGCCTCACCTTCGGTATTTTCCGCAGCCAGCTTCAGCAATTGTTTCATTTTGAAGGCGGCCTGTTCCCGGGTAATCCCCAGCACGTCCGTCAATATCTCGGCTGTGCTTTGAAAACCGCCGCTCTCGTACAACGCCTGTAGGGCGATTTGGTCCGCAGGCTCCAGCCTCTTCAATCGTTCCGTTGACATCACCGGCAAAATCGCGCCAATCACATCTGTTTTATCCATATCGGCAAAACAGGTCACCTTCGTATACGGCAGACCAAAACGGGCCGACAATGCTTTCGCCAGTTGTGTTTTACCGGAACCGGCGTCCCCCTCCAACAGGATATTGGCGATTTTCATTTCCCCGCGATTCCAGTTGCGTTTTACTTCTTTACAGATGCGCCGTTCTTCTTCGCTGACCTTGTGGGACAAGGGCATTTTCCAGACGAGCTTTTTTTCAGCGTCCGTCAGTTGTCTTTCCGGTGATAATACAAATTCTCCGCAGTCATTCATAACCTCTCTCCCCTATCATACTAATACCCCATTTCCTTCAAAATACTGGATAATGTACGAAGTCTTTCCCCGATCAGCTCATCGTCATCGCTGAGAGCCTGGCTGAACAGTTTGATATCCTCATTGATTCTTTCATTGTCCGTACATACTTCTACGGTCATCGCATCCCCCTGCAGACCGACCCGGTCGATGACAGGCTTCTCGGGATCATAAAAATGCTCGTATCTGTAAGCTTCGCGAAAATGCGCCAGGGTCCGGCATATCAGAATGGATAAATCAAGAACGCGATGGAGCGGCAGTTCCTCCGACTGTCTGGACCATTTTTCCCCCGTGTATCGCCATACTTTTGCAGAGATATCCACCTTTCCCCTGTCATTCCACTGGGCCAAGCCTAACGAAAGGCCTTTGGCATCCGTGTTTCGGGCGAAACGTCCATCCACGTTTTCATAGTTCTCGGAAACGATAACAGGCTTATGCTTTAAGGTTGTCGGTATCTTCATTTTCTTTTCCCTCTTTTCATTTACTAAATTACTAAATTACTGATTTACTAATTTACTGCATTCTACTCTGTATCTCACCGAAAGTCAATCCGATATTTTACCGGGCTTCGTTCATCCGTTCTGTCTGATGGCACTCAAGAGAAAGAAGAACTCCCCATGCCCACTGAATTTGGTAAACATGGGGAGTTTCTATTGGTTTGCCGCACTACGCACCGTTACATACAAACTCCAGATGATTGGCTTGTATGAAGCGCAGCGGGATGCGAATCAGCCGCTGGCGTTTTCCCGCTATCTGTGACGAAGCCGATTGAATCGTGTAGTCCAGGTGTGTCCCGTCAGCATCCGTATAGACTGAATGGGCTGTCACCTTCTGACCGTCTCCCGCCGCAACCAGCACGTACAGCCAATCCCCTTCCTCCATCGTTCCATGGTACTCCTGCCCGTCGTGCTGCCGGATCCACGCTTTCACGGCTGCCGGCAATTGATCGCTGTCAGGGTTCAAGGGCTGGCTGGAAAGGTAGCTACGCAGCGGATCGTATCTGTAGCCGTTTGACTCAGCATCCTGCTGCTTTCGCTGTGCCAAGAGCTCTTTTGCCTTCGCTGCCTGATCGCTCTCGGGATATCTTTTGAGCAGCTCTTCCAACCAGGACGGCTCATCCGTGTAGGTGTATATGATCAGCATCGCGTCGTCGGCAAGGGACGACTGCGGGTATTCTTCCAGCAATTTTTTTGCTGCTTCGATCGCCTGTTCTCCCAGGTGGGTACGGGTCTCGTAGAATGCCACTTCATCTCCGTAATCAATCAGCTTGCTGTAGCCAAGTGCCCGGGAAAACAGCGTCTTGGCCGCCACTTCCGGAGCAGCGGCAGCGGTGTCGATCTGCTCGAACACCTTGAGCGCCTGCACGAGGTGGTTAAACCGGGCGATGTACGCACCAAGCGACGGATTGTAGCCCATGTACTTGATCTGGCCAAACCAGAAGAAGCTCTGCCGCTCGCCCCGCCACAGGTGATTGTAGTAGGTCAGGGGCTGATGGTAGATCGCCGCGGCCAGCGCATACTGCTTGGCCGCCTTGTCCGGTCCTGAAGCTTGGGCCGCTTCCCGCTGCAGTCTGGACAGCTGTTTGGCCTGGGCCAGCTGCTGCTTGAGCGCCGGCCAAAACGGATAGTAGCTTTGCACGTCTCCCTTAATGGAGGTATGGGAATCCCCCCATCCATTTGCATCCTCCGGAAATGCATCGCTGAAGAGATCTTTCCCGTCGTAGTCGCCGATCAACCGCTCGAGAGCATCCGCCCCCCGGGCGTATTCGCCGTCCCGCAGCAACTCCACCGCATATGTATACTCGATCCAGGGCTTCGCCCAGGCTGGCAGACTGCCTGTGTCAAGTCCAGCGAGCCCCTTGCTGGTCAGCTCCACGTCCAGCACGTACAAAAACAGCCCCTCGGCATCGTAGCCGATGTCGTGATCGCCCATCCGAGTGGCTTGGTCGAACCAGTACAATGCCTGATCGTATTGGCCCAGCAGTTGATAGCAGCGGGCCAACCGATAGGCAGCGTCGTCAGCAGCGGGATGGAGCGGATACGCTTTGAGAAAGGCAAGCCAGCCTTCGACACCTTGCTTGGGGTTGTCAAAGTCTTTCCCTTCCGAGTTGTACCACCTGTCCTCATTGTCTTCGAAAAAGTAGGCCCGTCCCCGCACCGCCTCGTACTGCTTGATTCCCTTCGCCAGATGGCCGTCGGGATAGAGCTTCAGCAGAAACTTTTCAACCGTACCGTGAACGGGAAGCGCAAAGCCGTGTGCCATGCCGCTCTCATAGAGCCGTTTGGCAGCCTCGCGATCCCCTGACACGCGGACCAGCAGCATATCGATCTGCTGCTCGGACACATGATCCCGGGTCTTCTCGGCAACATGCCGCAGCCATTCCCGCTGCTTTTTATCACTGTTGGGATAGCCGGACAGTTTACGTACAATCCGGCGCTGCATCTCCACTGGTAGTCCGGCGTGCTCGTACATGCCGGTCAGCGTGCTCCAGTCTTTTTCTGCATCCAGATGGTCGATTAACCCGGCCAGCTGCGGTCGCCCGCGAAGCCGCTGTGTCCAGTCTGCAAGTTGATCGGCAGTGACCTTTCCGCGCCGTTCCAGCACGTCAAGAATCACGGCCATGCCCTCCGCATCCGCCTGGTCCATCAAAGCGATCAGCTTCTGCTCCTGACCTGCCGGCAGGATTTCGTCGATGGCGATTGCCAGGCCGAAGGGCAGGGGAATCGGGCGGGGGTCTTTGGTCCAAGCCAGGAGATCATCCAGCAGGCGGTCATCGCGGAGAACTTGCGCGATTTTCAGCCAAAAACCCCATTCATTCCAATAATTCCAATAGTCCGGCGAATTCCCGTCCGGCATGCTCACAGCTGCCAGCGACAGCCCCTCTCTCGCAAGCGGCAGCACACGATCCTGCTGTTTCTTGAGCAGTGCCAGCGTCGCTTGTGATATCATTTGTTCGCCCTGATAGTCGAGCCGTGCTCTGCTGATCGCAGAGACGGCCTCTGCCTCATCCTGGGAAGAGACGCTCTGTGCCTTTGCGGCATTTTCCCGGATCAGTCCCGAATCGGCGCAAATGCCAAGGGGGATGACGGCGGCAGCAAGCCAGACAGCCAGCTTGCGGTACTGGTGTTTCAAATTTTTTCACCCTCCAACTGGTTATTTCCTCCTATATGACGGACCTGACCCGGTTGGCGTTTCGGACAACAGCGGCAATTTTTAGCGGCAAACACTGCTTTTACAAAAGGCTATCTGTTGATATGACTTACTCTGGCGTACTTGGGCGTGGACGTATTCGGACTGAAAATTAATTTGACCTTATCGTAGGTTGAAATGGTTCGAAGTCGAATGTTATTACCGAGCAAGTGAACCTCCCCGACTTACTCGCTAACGCGAGTTGAAGTC
>NZ_JBJQOQ010000062.1:0-11142 GCF_046036945.1 Brevibacillus sp. B_LB10_24
CTTTCCGCACCAGGGAAGAAGCCGGGCAGCCGAGCGAATGCTAAGGAATGACAAGGGTTTGAAGCGTTCGAGTTTTGTTCGCACGTAAATTGGTGCGATTTGTGGTGGGTTAAGGATTGCAGAGGAAAATGAACCCATCCGCAATCATCAAAAGGATTGTACACAACCCTGAAAACAGCAATTGTGGGTTGCGGATTACGACCTCTCCAAGCTTGTGTATGGTGCAAATACACATGTTTGAGGAGGTTTTTTATTATGTTGAAAAAGAAAGAGCGAAGAGTACCTGTCGGCAAACGACCAGACCAAATGGAGTACCAGCGTTTAAGTTTTCAGCAGGCTCTCGATTTTGCCATTTACGCTAAACGTGCTGAGGGTTTACGAGAGCGCACTCTGAAGGATTATGAAAAGCATTTTGGATACTTCACCAAGTGGCTTAACGAAAACTATTCTGAATTGGAATTTGTTGATGAAATTACTACTACAATAGTTCGAGACTACATCAACTACCAAAGATATGATGCAAGGCGATATAAAGGTCACAAGTTTATCGATGCAGAAAAGCAGAGAATTGGACTTACAGATACCACCATTAACATTCGGCTCCGTACACTGAAAGCAATATTTAATCAATTATGCCGAGACAGATTAATCGAGATTAATCCGTTGGAGAACATCAATCTTCTCAAGCAAGACATTGACCTGACAAATGGGCTAACTGATGAGGAAGTGAAAGCTATACTTTCACAGCCCAATCAAAAAGATTACGTAGGGTTTAGAGATTATGTAGCAATCGTTACAATGCTGGACAGTGGTTTGCGTATTCAAGAATTACTTGGTCTTAAAGTTCCAGACATTGACTTCCAGAGTCGGTTTATAACAATTCCTGCGGACAGGAGCAAGAACCGAAAGCCAAGACTTGTACCAATTTCAACTTATGTTTCCAAGCTGATACTTCAACTGGTTTCGGAAAACAAACAGCATTTTAGTACGGACAGGATTTTTATGTCATGTTTTGGGGAGCCATTAGGGGCTAATCAATTTAATAAACGCTTAAAGTATTACGGAGAGAAGGCAGGAATAAGCGGCAAGAAGCTGACAGGTCATGTTTATCGCCATACATGGGCGAAAAATATGACGTTAAATGGCATTGACCCATTCTCATTACAAAAAATGGGTGGGTGGGCAGACATTCGTACAGTACGCCGCTACATCCAAATGGACACAGAAGACCTCAGAAAGAGTCATGATGAGTATTCACCTGTGAACAAACTCCTTACTAGGAGAGGGAGAGTGTAGGTTATTTAGAGGTGTTTTAAAACGTCGGGGGAATTGCAGGGGATGATGAGAGTCTTAATTGCTTGTCTGGCTTGTTAGGAGCGGCTTGAAGGTTGTTTTAGCGGTTGGGAAGGGTAAAAACACTACCCCTAAAAGACGAAAAGCCCTACAGGGCAAATTTGAGCGTTTGATAGGGAAGGAGTAAACCTAAAGAAGTTAATAAAACAACAACAAAGAATGGGGGAAGTGAACAGTGGGTATATTATGGCGATAAGTAAATCTATCTTGAAAATGGGGTAGTTACATCAATACAGGAATAAAAGGTAAAGGGACTGTCACAAGGAACAGTCCCTTTATTTTAGAGATTAGATTTGGTTTCTATTAGTTTTTCGATTTTTCTTACCAGTTCAGTAGCTTCGCTATCGTAGTATTCTTCGCCACATTTGGAACACTTCGCGGCTCTAATTTTGACGTTAATGCTAACAATACTTTTAACATTTGGTTGCAAATCTATATCCAATTGTATGTTCGGAACATCGTCAGAGCCACAAAAAACGCACTCCAAAATATTCAAATCAGCCTCGTTGTAATCATCTTTTTGCTTTCTTTTTTCATGAAGTGCTTTCTGTCGTTCATATTCTTCGGTTCCGAATGCTTGTTTCCACAACTCATCTAATTCCTTGTTGTCGATATAATCTTTGTATTCCTCATCAAACCCGTTGTTTTCACTTTCAAAGAGGAAATCATATGCGGAATCAACGGAGATTCCAGGGTTGTTTTTCGAATTTCTAACATCATTCTCAATGACAACTATGGATATGCCGAAATCATTATTCGTAATATTTTTAAGTAGTTTTTTCAACAACGATGAATACCGAGTCTCAATCCATTCCTTTTTCATTTTGTTATCGGCTACAAAGATGATGTTATTGTTAATGGACATCTCCTTAATACTAAAGCCGCTGAACAATGTTTCATATAAGTGTTTTGATAAAGATTGCTCCAAGGCATTGAGTAGTTGAGACAATAAAGTGTCTTTATCTGTTTTGTTATCAGGCATTTGAATACCCCTTCCTGTTCATTCTAATAAAAACAGCGTTTCCCCGCTGCATATAAATAAATAGAATTTGGATTTTATTCAGTTAATAGTTGATGATAATTTTCATCGATGTAGCTTTTAATCTTTGATGTTGCAGATTCGATAACCTCATCTTTTGAATTGCAATTTTCATTTGCTGTTCGGAGTAGACTAATAATATAATCAACAAGTTTCTCACTTTCGCTTGGCGCAGGGACAGAACCTAAATCCATTATTAACCGTAACTTATTTGAATTGAGCGGATTTCTTTTAGTGGAACCCTTTTGCTGTGATATTTCTTTGAATTTCTCAATTTTACCCATTGCTCTTATACACCTCATAGACGGTTTATTCCCTCTAACATATCATGCACAAGCAATAATGTAAATAAATTCCAAATAAAGTACCATTTGTTCACTTCCAACATAAAAGCACCGAGCAAACTCGGTGCGGGCTGACGCGGACAACGCTTCGCTTTTGTCCTTGTCACGAGTCGAACGCTTCGCTGTTCGACTCGCAAGAAGTGATTCGCTAGGACATAATTATTATTTTACTTACTTCTAAATTTATTTATAAGGGTGGCGAATAAAAGTGATGGTTTTAAGACAGCCCGAAACGAAGTGAAGGGATGGCAAAAACCATCAAACTTTTTTTGCCACTTCACATTGGAATGAAATATTTTTAACTTTTTTCTTTAAGGATTTTATTTAAAACCCTTGATTTTTACTGGCTTATTATAATGTGCTTAGGCAGTATCTGTGCCTGAGCTATAAGTGCCAATCGCCTGGCGGTTCGTCAACAATTGCGTTTTCAGGTGCTTCTTCAAATTCATCACTTACTAAATAAAGCTGTAACAGTTCACGCATTCGTTTGCTGGGCAAATAAATGTTGATTGGCAAACCATCCCTAATTCTGCTTCGCCAAATCCATTGTATTAATTCAGAAAGAGCATAAGTATTTTCGTCAACTTTTACCTTGTATTGTTCAAAGAACTTTTTCTCTATAGTGCGCATATACCTGTTCGCCAGATATGCAAGATTATATTTTTCCTTATACCTGTTAGTTGCTCTTTCGGTTACAGGTATGAAGGAATTAGCAAAGCTTTTGGGTTTCACCATCTTTTTGATTTTTTCTTTATCCCCGCCTTTGAAGGTTGTCCATATTGTATTCTCTTGGTTAGACTTGCAGATATTAGTGAAGTAGTTGTAAGTATGATTTTTCAATGTATTAATATGGTTTTTATTTGATGATTTTTCAAACCAACTTTTTGACAATGCATTTCTTTTGTCGCCAATTTTATTGAGATGACTATCATGAATAAGGATTTTCTTTTTTAATGAACTTTTATCGTAAGGTTTTCTTTGAACATAAGGAATTAAGCTATAAAATCCTTCGTTTTGGGTGACTGACAAATACCGATACCTTATGCCATGTAAATCGTAATAGTATCTCTGTAGCTGTCCACGAAATAAATAAGTTAGAATGAATACATTTTGAAACAATAAAAAAACCTCACATGGAAAATTCCATATGAGAGCAGAGTTATCACAGTACATTAAATTATTGCTCAACGCCATTGATTTAATATCATTGTATCTTGAGTCGTATTCTTTTTTCTGATCGTTCCATTTTATATATTTTATCCCCTTATTATTCTCAACGATACTTATTGTATCTGCATCAAGTAGCAGATTTAAATCACTTTTTCTTAAAGGAACTTGTTCAATAACATTCATGACTTCATCTAAAATGAGTGTGTAGTTATTAATTCTAAGCAGTTCTTTGGTTTCCTCATTTACCATTTGGAATAATGCATGAGTGGTGCAAATATCTTTACCTTGACCTAATAATTTATGTAAATCTTCAAGTTTGGTTTGACCATTCTTGGTGAGAGGTTCGTAAAAATTCCTGTTTTTTACTGATTTCTTTACTCGGGTAATTTCATCTAAAAATGGAGTTACATAAATAAAGCTGTGTGATTGTATAGACATATCGTTCATATATTGAATTGCCCAAGATGTTTTCCCATAACCACATGGTGCGTCGATAACATTAATAATAGTCATTCTACATTTCCCCTTTTATTAGCTTGATGATTTTTCCTTTTAGCTGTTCTGAAATAACATAGGAGCTATTGTGAAGCCATCTGCTTAGATGCTCCCTCGAAACACCACACTTATTGGCTATAAAGGTTATAGATGTTCCGTATTGTTTCTGGAAGCTTAACAAGGCTGAACGTAATTCAGTATCATTCATTGAAGTCACCACCTTTCACGAAGATGTGATGTATTGAGCAAAATAAAAAACTCTCCAACAGGGTCGGAGAGGGGTTCACTTAATATAGTTTTGAGCGCAGAGCAAATTCTATCAATTTGGCAGATATTCGATGTGTTAAAGAATTAATTTGATTCTTACTCATATATATTTATACATTTGCGATAAAAAAACACACAGAGAGCGTAATATTTTTTTGATTATCAGTCGTAGGATAGCAATTATTAATAGCAGAAAAGGCTAGAAAGCAGATTAAATTGGCTTTCGTTTCGTGAAAATTTACTTACAGGGGGTGTGGATGGAAGTGTTCATCCCGCTCCAATCGGCTTTGATAGCCATATTCCTGTAAAGTACCCCCCGTAGCAAGTGGGTTACATCTTATTTAAAGCTTTAAGCTGTTCTTCTTGGCTAGGGTCAATGTAAATGGAGGTGGTCTGGATGGATTCATGTCTTGCAAGTCGTCTAATAACCTCGATTGATGCACCAGAGATAGCAAGGTTCTTGCAAAAAGAATGGCGAAAGCGGTGAGGTGTTATATTATTCATATTCGCCAGTTTAGCGTATTTATCAAGCATGACTTGGATTCCCCTTGCCCCTAATTGTCCACTTCTTTCTGAGACAAACAGGTAAGGGGATTCAGCATATTTTTCATCTGTTAATGATTGGCGATATTTTAGCCATTGACGCAAACTTTTACTGTATTTGTTGACTAAAACCACGGTAGCATACTTCCCATGCTTTCCTTCCCTTATGGTCAATGTAATATCCCCGTTTACCTTCACATCATCTACTTTTAATTCTTCAACCTCTGCCACTCTAAGACCGGCAAAGAGCATAATGTCGATAATGGCAAGGTTTCTCAGACGTTTAAATTCATTCTTCTCCAATTCTACATAACTGATAAAGCGTTCTTGTTCTTCTTTGGTCAGCCATTTAGACGTAACCTTTTCACCAACCTTATCTGTGGTTTGTACCTTCTGAATTTTAATCCTTGTCATGGGATTATCTGAAACAAATCCTCGTTCCGCAAGATAAGAGAAGAATGTTTTTAGTGAAGCTACAGTTTTGTTTATTGTAGCTTGCTTACGGTTCAATCTATGTTTCATGTATCCGAGATACTCTTTAACATCTATGGGTTTGATTTCTTTTATGTCGCTGTGTCCTGCTGTGCCTATGTACCAGTTAATGAATTGGGTAATGGTTGTTTTGTATGCCTTGATTGTTTTTTCATCCTTGCCTTCTTCATGAAGCCAGTTCAGAAATTGATTCAAGTGTTCCATGTAATTCCTCCAATGCTTAATAGTATTCTACGAATAATTAATGTAAAACTATAATGGTGTTCTACGAACAATATAGCACATTTTGGAGGTATGTTAAACATAGAATATTAATTCTGCGAATAAATATTCCGATTTCCATTTCTTGTGTTATGAGTTATGATAATGAAAGAATACTATTACCAAATGGAGGAAATATGAGCCAGATTGTAAATCTTTATGATTTTATTAGTAAGGATTCTTATAAAACTCTTTTTCCACTAGGCTCTACTCTTATATTTGCTAAATACGGATTGGAGGATATATTAGAATATATAAATAATGAAATATTTTCTCAATCCTGGTTACAAGCAATACTTAACGAAGAAAAGTATTCTGAGGTATCTCAGGTTTTAGATAAAAAAACAATTAAAAAAATCAATGAAAATGCGCAGTCGTATTTCTTAATACAACCATGGGTATACGCTCTTAAAGATAAAAGGCATTTAAGGCAAACTTTTTTATTAGACCCAGTAGCGCAAATATTTTTATATGATTTCGTATATAGAAACAGAAAATACTTTCAAGCAACAAATTATACAAATCGTGAATGCTACGGATATGTTTTTAATGGAGATACTTATAATTCTCAAAGTGAAGAATATAAGAACTTTGTACAAAAACTATATAGTTTAAAAAAGGAATATAGATATTACGGCAAGATAGATATTTCTAATTTTTTTAACAATATATATCATCATGATGTAGTAAGCTTCCTAGCAAGAGTTATTAACCAAACTGAAGCGGAAAAATTCGGTAAGTTTTTAAGAGAGATTAATGAGGGACGTAGTACAAGTTGCGTGCCACAGGGCTTTTTTCCAGTTAAAGTAGTTGGAAGTTTCTTTTTAAGTTTTATTGAAGCATCAAGGGAATTGAAAAGTGAGTACATCATTCGTTTCATGGATGATTTTTATTTATTGTCTGATAAGGAAGAAACAATATTAAATGATATTTTCTATATTCAAAAATTAATAGGTGAAAAAGGTTTATCTTTAAATGAGGAGAAGTCTGCAGTAAGAACAACAATAAGTGAAGAAGAGAATGACGACAATGATATAGAAGAGGTAAAAAAATCATTGTTACAAAAAAGGAGACTAATCATAAATTCCTACACTGATGAATTTGATGAGGAATTAATAGAAGAACTTACGGATGAGGAAGTTGAATTTTTAAAGGATATGCTTCATAAAGGTAAAAACCTAGAAGATGAAGATATTGAACTTATACTATCATTATTAACTACAACTGAGGCAGAAACTATAGAATTAGTTAGACTAGTTCTAAATAACTCTCCTCAACTAACCAAAAATTTATATCATAATCTAAAAAGAAATTATATGATGATATCGGATGAGATAATAGAAGAGATTGAAAGTTACATCAATAAGCAGTTTATTACTGAGTACCAATTATTTTGGATTACTAAAATCCTAGTTGATTTTACGGTTTTAAATGAATCTATTGCGGATTTGCTTATGAAGATATACAGGCATTCTTCAGTAACTAATGTCGTAAAATGTCTGATTCTAGAAGTTCCTGAGAATAATTATGGTTTACTAGAATTAAAGAAGCAGGTTGCACGTGGACATGCACCAGAATTAGTAATTAGTGCTATGGTAGGATTAGTTAGTCATGAAAAAGGGAATAGAAATCAGATTTATAAATATGTTGGTAAATCAAATTCTATAATGAGAGTCTTAACAACAATTCTATCTAAATTAGAATGTAATGCAACTGAAGTATTATTGAATGAAAGCCAAGATAGGTATATCTATAATAAAAAAATTATTCGGGAGATGGAGAGCATCTCGTAGCAGAAGAAAATAATGGAGAAGACCCTTTTGATATTTTATTAGGCTTTAAGGAAGAACCTGCACCCGTAGTCATCATAGATGATGACCTACCATTTTAACCATTGAAATTGAAACGAGTCATCCAAATTAATGGATGACTCGTTATCATTATGTAAAAGTATAAAGCCTAATTGGTTTCCCTTACTGTAGCATGTTAAAAAGCAACAAAGTATCTGACAACATGTTAGGTAAATTTTACTAAAGGGAAGCTTGTTATAAAGTATAGCATTTTAAAAAACTCTCTAAAAAACAAGAAGTAACAGAACAAATAAAGGAAAATTAATCGATTAACTTTTTCTCTTAAATATATTGTATATTTATGGTATTGTGAAATTGGTCTAATAGTACAATAGACACGGAAAATTTTATTGAGGGGGAGCTTAATGTGATTTTTTACGGAGGACGATTTTCCCTATTACCTATAAACGACCTATTCTATGTTCAAGGAAATGAAAAGAAGATTTCTTATGTTATTAAGATACTAAGTTCACAAATTGAATATAGAAGAAAAAAATATACTAACATAATAATTGAACCACTAATTGATAGTAATGGGAGATTAGTAGGTGGGAAAATTGCTAGGGAATCAAATGCAAAATTACCTATGAGAAACGAGGGGAGCCTAGAGAGAGTACCAACAAAGTTATATCCACATGTGATATTTATTATAGATGAAAAAGAGCAGCTAATATTTATTGAGAAAAACAGTCAAGTTTTCCCAGACCCTTTTACTGTTTTTAAGCATTTAACAAGGATATTAAATTCCGAATTATATAAGCAAGGAATTGAAGTTGACATAAAACCACTTACACACAAGGGGGGATTCTGGAGTTTACTAGGCGAGTTAGATTACATATATAGCATAAATTTTAAATTAAAAGCACCTAATTTTCTTGGTCAAAGTTACAAAGAACTAAAAGTAATACTAGAAAAGGAAAAAAATGACGTCAATGCAAACGAGATAGAATTTGGAGTATCAAATGAATCGGGTTCACTTCGAGTTTCTAATAATGAAAGATATGGGTCAGCGGTAGGTTGGGCAGAAGATGGTGGTGGAGAATGGATAGTTAAAGGGAAGAGTAAAGGAAAAGGAAGGCGGAAAAAAACTTACAGTAATCATCAACAATTATCTATTTTTGAAGTAGAAATGGAATATGAAACAATTACAGTAGAAACAGTAAAGACTATAAAACGTCTTATAAATATTGGGTCTCATAGAATAAAGGGTGAGGATGATGGTGAGTAGTTTTTGTGACATGATTCGACTTTTATTCAGGAACATATGGTTTTACATCATTTTTATAACTTCTCTTATTTTAACCCCTTTTGTGTCAGATGGAAGTTGGGGTGCGGAAGGATTAAAAATGATTCCAGCTTCAATCGGAGTATTGTTAGGTGGGCTTTTAACTGCTATTTCTATTATTTTAGCTATTATTAAGGATGAAGACCTGCATAAGCTGTACGAAAAGCATGGAAATAGATTTTTTCTGTCGATAAAATTACTGAAATTTCATGTATTGTTGATATTGTGTGCTTTAGCATCTACTTTACTTTCTTTTTTTTTCAGCACCCCACCTTTAATCCAATTCCTATTAGATTATTTGCGAATATGTAACATCGAAGTATTTTACTTTATTCAGGTATTTTCTGTGCTGATAACCTTATATTCGACATTTGAGGTAATTAATATTCTATTTCTAATATTTGAAATAAAGTTCACTTTAGTAATTAAGAAGTAAAATATTGTCCAAATTTGTTTCAAGTACCCTTCGGAGGTAAATAAAATGTTAAGGACGTTTTTTTTTTATATGCATTTTCATAGTTTTTAGTTCAAATGCGTTAGCTGAGACAATAAACCATAATTCAAACACTATTGAACAACAAGTTAGGGTTGCTTCTAGTCAAGAAATAGAAAATAAAATTGAAATTATAAAAAAAGAGTTGGAAATAAAAGATGAGGTATATAAAGCACTTATTGAAACTAAGAACGATAAAATATCCTTACTTGAAGGAAATTTATCTTCGTTTATTTCATTTTCCTCTTTACTTGCTGGTCTTTTTTCAGCTGTAATAGCGATTTTTGGTCTCTTTATCGGTTGGATTAATAGGAAAATAAACAAGAAAATAAAGCAAGTTAGTAAAATGGAAACTGTAATTTTAAATACAAAGAATAGTGTAGATGAAATTAAAACAAAAATAGAACAACAATTTGTAGAAGTTCATAAACTACGTAAACAATATGAAGTTTTTCCGGACTATGAAAAAATTCTGAAAGGTAATTTTGTAAGTTCTGAAAACCACGAAGAAAAAGATAGCTCATCTTTAAATCAAGAGGGAATAGTCTCAGAACAGTCTAAAATTCAACGAATAGCTCCCAATCAAATAAAAATGGGGGATATTTACTCGGCAAAGATAGGTAACACAGGTAATGACACTGTTAGACCAGTTTTAGTAATACAGAATAATATCGCAAATAAATATTCAAAAACGGTTACAGTAATTCCTATAACAACTGTTATAAATAAAGCTAAATTACCGACTCATGTTTATGTTAACTTGTTAAATAGAGACTCAGTGATACTAGCGGAGAATGTAACAACAATAAGTAAAAGTAGATTGGATGAATATATTACAACTTTGGATACTAAAAAAATAGTTGAAGTAAAAAAAGCCTTAGATATTCAATTCGGCTCAGATAAAATTTTTTTGGAGGATTACTAAATTGATTCCCTCAATATGTAAAATATTATAACTCTTTAACTTGTTTCATAAATAGGGTGAAAGGGTTATTTGTTAGTTGTGAAGTTTTTAATATTGTATTCTCATCTAAAAAACAAATTTCTGCGAATTTCATTTGAATAAGAGAATATATTCAAATTAAGAACGGTGGGTGTTGCAAGTTGAAAAAACTTTTCTTACCAACAAAATCATTCTACATATCCTTTAAAATCAATTACTATGAATTACAAAAAACTGTGTAATTTAACAAAAGAGACTGTCGGAATTTCCGCAGTGTTTGTCGGCATAGTAAATAAGTCAAAATGGAGATTCATCAAGGTTATGAGTACAATATTCCAAAATATAGGCGTATTAACAAATTGACTCTTTTTTGCAGAAAGAAAGAAATGGAACACCACATTTGATTTTACAAACATACATTTTTAGGTATAATTGTATCAGCATCATCCTCAAGCTTGGAACAATGCAATCCGTAATCTACATAGCAATCCACATCACCTAAGAAGAGAACAATAAAACAGCTAAAACCCTTGATACGACTGGCTTCATCAAAGGAACAGAAATCGACTACAAGGAATCGATGATGGGCGGCGGATTCACCATTCAC
>NZ_JBJQOQ010000063.1:0-10612 GCF_046036945.1 Brevibacillus sp. B_LB10_24
CTTCCTTGCGGCCGATCAGGTTGCCGAAGGAATCTTGCCGAACCGCCATTCCCGCTTCCTGCATCCAGCTAGCGACGAGCTTTTGGGCCTGTTTGTCTTCTGCTGACAAGGCCAGCCGATGGACGCCGTTTTCCGCTGTTTTCCCGATTTTTGACAATATTTCAAGCCGCTCGGCTATCCGTTTTCCGTCTATTTTTTCGGTTGCCTGCATCACAGCCTCCTTCGTTTGATTATGTGTTTTATGGAGAGGGAACAGAAGCCTGCACGGACTGAACGGCCTTGATGATCTCCTGTTCCGGTTGGTCTTCTGCCGGGATCGATTGCGGGTATTTTTTCACGATCCACGCTTTCATCAAAATGACATAAAGAATCGCAGACGGAATCAGCCCGAGGAACCAAGAGATTTCCACTTTGATCGTTGCGATTACGGCTCCCGCGATAATGGCGATAAACGCCGCCGGGTTAAACCCTTTGCAGTAAGAATAGAAGCCTCTTGGATTGTACAGCTCAGCGAGATGGTATTTCTGGCTGCGTAGCAGAAAGAAGTCGGCCAGCATTACGCCAAGAATGGGTCCCAGGAAGGCGGAGTATATCTGCACAAACAGGTTGAAAGCGTTGGCCGTTAGCAGCAGCCAGGGAAATGTGAACAGCCCTAAGATACCGGTTATCCACGCTCCTGTCCTCCACTTTACCTTGAACAAGTCGCACAGAACCATCGTCGGGGGGACGACATTGCCCACCAGGTTGGTTGTAAACTGGGCCGCGGCGATAAACAGCATCATCACTACCATCAGTCCTAACGAGGGGATTTCTTTGACGAAGAT
This sequence comes from Brevibacillus sp. B_LB10_24, assembly GCF_046036945.1. Taxonomy (NCBI): domain Bacteria; kingdom Bacillati; phylum Bacillota; class Bacilli; order Caryophanales; family Paenibacillaceae; genus Brevibacillus; species Brevibacillus sp. B_LB10_24. Next base: position 825 of record NZ_JBJQOQ010000063.1, read on the forward strand.
GGCAATCGGGTCGTACTGACCGGTAGTCGAGACGGAGATGATGCCGATCATACACATAAACAGCGCGCCGGGCAGTATGCCGAGCAGCTGCGCCAGTGTATACCTTGTTTTGGATACCCCTTTTCGCGGCATGTAGCGGACGAGGTCGCTCACGTTCAGCATCAGCGTCGAGTAGATGCCGAGCATCGTCGTCACCCCGCCCCAAAAGGCCCAGCCGTACGTTCCCGGGGCGTCCATGATTTTTGACATTTCTGCGCCGTAATTGGAAATCAACCGGTACATGATGTAGACCATGCAGACAGCGATGAAGATCGAGCCGGCCACGTCAAACCACTTGATCGACGAAAAGCCGCGCGAGGCAATCCACGTCTGCACCAATTGAAAGACGACGAACCAGACAAACGTATTGTCAAACCCGAACAACTCCTTGGAGATCCCATTCAAAGCCTGGGCGCCGACCCACGTCTGCACGCCAAACCAGAAAAGAGCCGGAACAGCACGGATCAAGGAGGGGATCGCCTGTCCCCGCGTGCCAAAGGAAGCGCGCATCTGAACCACCATCGGGATCCCGTACTTCCATCCGGGAACACCGTTCAAGGCAAAGAAAGCCATGACGATGATCTTGGCGATGACGATCACGAGAATCGCCTGAAACAAATTTAACGTTCCGATCGGCGGAACCAGGCTGGCCCCGACGAAGAAGTAGCCCAAAAAGACGGCGGTGGCCAACCAGAGGAGAATGTAGCTGGTAACGTCGAGGATTCGGCCCTCTCCGTCCGGCAGGGGGAAAACTGATTCTGTCACGGCACCTTTATTAGCCATTCACCACACCTCGCTTTTCTGGACCGCCCGGCTCGCGAGCGGCAGATTTGGGTATGCCTAGCTTCTTTCCAGCCGCAGCTCTTCTGTTGCCTGCACATCCAGCTCCATCGACTCCGAAATCACGACACGGTACTCTCTCCTCGCCGTTTCGCGGGAGATGTACCCGTCCAGCACATCGGCCAACACCTTTTCCGCCTCCCTCTCCAGCGGATTGCCGTATCCGCCGCCGCACGGACCGGTCAGCTGCAGTCTGTCGCCCGCTTTCATCCGCCGATTGGGAATCTTTGAGGGCAGTTCCTCTAATGTGCCGGAACCGGAATGAAGTAAAAGCTGCCCGACGCGTCCCGCCCCGCCGCCGGAAAATCCCCAAGGGGCGTATTTGTGTCCATCGCCCTCTACAGAGCAGCTGCCGTCCGAGAGAAACGATACCTCGCGAATCGATCCGATGCCGCCGCGCCATTTGCCGGCTCCGGAGGCGTCTTCCCGCAGCTCGTAGCGGGTGACGCGAAGCGGATAGTGGGATTCGATGTCTTCAATCGGGTTGTTCCGCGTATTGGCGTACAAGGTGTCGACGGCATCCATCCCGTCCTTGCCGTATCGTCCGCCGTAACTCCCCTCCATGATGTCCATGTACACCCAGTAGTTTTCGCCGACCAAACCGCTGTAGGCGATGACCTTCAAATTTCCGACGCCTGCGCTCACCTGCTGCGGCACGATCTGGCCGAGCGCCTTCATCAAGGTATCCGCGACGACGTTGCCTTGGCAAAAACGGGCGATCGTCGGGGCGGGGAAAATCGGATTGCACAGGGTACCTTTAGGCGCTATGATGCGAACCGGACGGATCAGGCCGGAATTTTGCGGAATGTTTCCGTATACGCTGGAGTCAAGCAAAATGGACCGCAGCGTCAGGTAGATGGCGCAATCCACCGTTCCTTCAAACGGCATGTTGATCGGCCGATCGTCCACCTGGGCGGACGTCCCGGTGAGATCGATGGTGATGTCGCTGCCCTTGATATGAACGGTTACCACGATCTTCAAATCTTTTTTCGCCGGGTCTGGACTGTCGAGGTACCCGTCCAGATACCCCTCTGCCGAGTAGGTTCCGTCGGGCAGTTTTTCAATGGCGCTGCGCAGCATTTTTTCGGAGTAATTCATCAAGTCCTCGCTTGCCGCCAACACCGTCTCCAATCCGTATTTCTCGACGATCTCAAGATACCGTTCCGCTCCGATGCGAGCGGCGGCAATCTGCGCCTCCATGTCGCCCACGACCATGTCAGGTGCGCGGATGTTGTCACGCAGGATATGCCAAACCTGGTGGTTTTTTTGTCCCTTCTCATACACCTTGACCGCTTTGAACTGCAGCCCCTCGGCATACGCGTCCACGGCATCCACAATACCGCAGCTGCCCGGCGTCAAGGCGCCTACATCGAGATGGTGCGCCGTCGTGACGGAAAAGCCGATCAACTCATCTTGATAAAACACCGGTACGCAAAAACCGATGTCCGGGCCGTGGGAAGCGCCGTGATAGGCAGAGTTGTGCATGATCACATCACCGGGGTAGAAGGTGTCATTCCGTTCTGCCAAAATGCGGCGAATCCCTCTGACGTAACCGGGGATCGGTCCCGATTGCAACGGGGTGCTGTGCGTCGATTCGCACAGCTGCTGACCATCCACATCGATCAAGGCGCAGCCAAAGTCTTCCGACTCCCGAATGATGCTGGAATACGACATGCGGGCAAGCTTGTGCCCCATTTCGATCGCCACGTTTTCCAGCGCACCGCGTACTACCTGAGCCGTGATCGGGTCGATTGTTCTCTGCATTTTTTCCGCTGTGCTCACGTTATTTCACCTCTACTTTGATAATCAAATTGCCGCTCTTCTCCACCAGCACCTGGCAGTCAGGCGGAACGATAGTGGTGGTGTCTTTTTGCAATATGACCGCCGGACCGGATAATACAGCACCAGCCGGCAGCTTTTCCCGCAGGTAAAAAGATGTCTCGCACGTCTGCAGTTGTCCGTCTTTGCGGAATGCCGTTTGTCCGGTTTTCATCAGCGCCTCTTCTACATTTCCAGTTTCCTCCACCACCGGATCTCCGATCTTTGGCATCATGCCGATGCCGGTCATTCGAATGTTGACGATTTCGATCGGACTGTCCGCAAAGTAATGTCCGTACTCTGCCTCGTGCAGGCGGTGGAATTGTTCCAGCGCGCGCTCCATATTCTGTTGGGTGACTTCGCCTGCCGGCAGGTCGATGCGAAGCTCATACCCCTGGCCGACATAGCGGCAATCGGCCGTTCTTACCAGCCTTACCTGATCGGAGCCGATACCGTCGGCGATCAGCTGCTGGGCGATTTGTCCGCCCAGCAGCTCCAGGTCGCGGTTTAACTGCTGACAATCAAGCTGGGTGCTGAGCATGAACTCCGTCTTGATCACGTCATACTTGATATCGGTGGTCAGGAGTCCCGTCGCTGAAGTGATTCCGGGATAAGGCGGGATAATCACTTCCGGTATGTTCAAAATCTTTGCCACTTCAACAGCGTGCAGCGGTCCTGCCCCGCCAAAGGCGACGAGGGCAAATTCGCGCGGGTCTTGTCCTTTCTGGATCGTCTTGGCGCGGATCGCATTCGCCATGTTGTTGTTTAAAATGGTCAAAATGCCTTCTGCCGTTTCCTTCACGCCGAGTTTGAGCCGTTCCGCCAGTTCCCCGATGACTTTAAAGGAAGCGCTGGGGTAGATCTGCATTTCCCCGCCTAAAAAATTCTCCTCATCCAGCCGGCCGAGGACGACATTGGCGTCTGTGACGGTCGGTTTCATGCCGCCATGCCCGTAACACGCCGGGCCTGGGCGGGAACCGGCACTGCGCGGCCCTACCTTGAACGCCCCGCCTTCATCCACGTAGGCGATGCTGCCCCCGCCGGCGCCAATCGTGTGGATATCGATCATCGGCACCATCACGGGATAACCCGCGATCCACGTATCGCGCGCCGACGACTCGCTGTAACCCTGCTCTGTCACAATGCCGATGTCCGCGCTGGTTCCTCCTACATCGAAGGTGATCAGCTTCTTGCGCCGGGAAAGGGTGCCGGACCAGGACCCCCCCAGCACACCTGCTGCCGGACCGGAAAGCAGCGTCGTGACCGGTTTTTCTGCGACCGACTGGGGCGTCGCCACGCCGCCGTTGGAGCACATGATGTGCAAATCGGCGCCAGGAAACGACTTCTTCAGCTTGGCCTCCAAATTATTGATGTACTTCTTCACCTTGGGGCCGACAAAACCGTTGATGGCAGCCGTGGTAAACCGCTCAAATTCGCGGAACTGCGGCGAGACACTGGCTGATGTGGTGACAAAGGCCCCCGGATACTCCTCCTCGATGATCTGCTTGACCCGATTTTCGTGAGCTGGATTGATGTAAGAAAAGAGAAAGGCGACGACAATCGATTCCACGCCCTCCTGCCGTAGCTCTCGCACCGATGCGCGAACCTCTTCTTCCTCCAGCGCTACCAGGACATCTCCCTTCGGAGGGGCGAGCCGTTCGGTCACCACTTTCCGGTAGCGGCGCTGCACCAGCGGACGATCCTGCCAGGGGATCTCCTGCATTATCGAGTAGTTTTGCGGCCGCTGATGCCGTCCGATGTGGAGAATGTCGCGGTACCCCTTGGTTGTGATCATCCCGGTTTTGCTTCCGTCGTACTCCAGCACGGAATTGGTTGCGATCGTAGTGCCGTGGAAGACGTGGTCAATCTGCGCCGGTTCGATTCCCTTCCGCTCGCACAGCTCTTCGATACCCTGGACCACTCCGATCGACGGGTCTTCCATCGTGGTGGGGACCTTGTGAATCCACGTTGCTCGCTCTACCGTATCGGTAAACACAATGTCTGTAAAAGTACCTCCAACGTCTACGCCAATTAATTTCATTTCAATGCTCCTTTCACCTGTGTTTGCCATGATTCAAAAGATTCTGAATGCAATCGCTATGCCATGCCCGGTTAGGTACTGTTACCGTTCCCGGCTCGTAGAAGAAAAGGATAGAGTTGCATTTTTGCAACTCTCTCTAGTGCCACCCCGTTCGTTTCTCCTGCCGGGCGTCGTTTGCATTTTCGCAACCTTTATTGCATTTCTTCAAGCGGTATCTGGTACCGCTTCACCTTCCTGCTGATCGTCGAGATGTCTGCCCCCAGTTTGATGCTCGCCTCTTTGAGCGTACGCGATTGGCTGAGTGTCTCCTCTAGCAGCCGCTTTTCGTATTCCGCCACCAGCTGTTTCAGTGTTTTGTTTCCTTTTCCCGGTTTCCAACGAGCGGACTGAAGCATTTTGTTCGGCAGGTGATGCAGGTGAATCTCTGATTCGGACATAGTAACTACTAGCCGCTCGACTGTGTTCTGCAGCTCCCGCACGTTGCCGTGCCACGGATAATCGATGAAGAGCTGCAGCACTTCTTTGTCGAATCTCACACTTTTTCCATATTTTTGATTATACAACTGGAGGAAATGTTCCGTGAGAAAAGGGATGTCCTCCTTTCTCTCCCGAAGACTGGGGATGTAGAGCGGGACAACGTGCAGCCGATAGTAGAGGTCTTCTCGGAAGAGCCCTTTGTGAACCATCTCTTCCAGATTTCGGTTGGTCGCGGCGATAAATCTCACGTCTACTTGAACCGGAGTTGTTTTCCCCAGAGGAGTCACCTGTTTTTCTTGGAGAACCTGAAGGAGCTTCACCTGCAGATGAAACGGCATCTCCCCGATTTCGTCGAGAAACAGCGTTCCCTTGTCGGCTCCGACGATCAAGCCCTCTTTTCCCTCCTTATTGGCGCCGGTAAAGGTTCCTCGCGCATACCCGAACAGCTCCGACTCTATCAAACTCTCCGGAATCGCGCCGCAGTTGATCTTGAGAAAGGTCTTATCCCTGCGTGAACTGAGCGAGTGGATCGTTCGCGCCATGACTTCTTTTCCCACTCCCGACTCGCCCAGTATCAAGACAGTGGAATCCACATCAGCAATCCGGCTGGCCAGATCGAACACTTCTTCCATCCTTTTTGAACGGACGACAATTTGCGGTTTGCTGTGCTGGTTCAGCCGAAGCAGTTCTGATTGGTACTGCTGTACCAGCTGTTTCGTCTCTTCCAGCTGTTTGGTCAGCTGATCCAGTTCGGTAATGTCCTTCGAGATGTTGATCACTTTGACCAGTTTCCCTTCATCGTTGTAGATGGGAAAACCGGATACGACCAGACGGCGGCCCGATTTCGTCGTCTGGGCAATGCGGATCGGCCGGCCCTGTTCCAGCACTTTTTTGGTTGAAGAGCAATCGACGATCCCTTTTTCTTCCAAAACAAAGACCGGCTGTCCCACGAACTCCCATTCTTTTACGCCCATCACTTTCTCGCAGGAGGCGTTTACCCGCAGGATTCGGCCGGACCCATCCGTAATTGTCACCAGCTCGCCGATCAAGTTCATGATCACTTCCATTTCCTGCTTCAGATCGTTCACTTTTTCGGCGTTTTCGGCGAAGCTCTCCACCTGCCGCGGCTCCAGCATCAACACAGCCCCTGCCTGCGTCAGCATGTGCGACTGCAGCGGCGTTTCCCATAAAAACAGTCTGCGGCCGTTTTCCGCTTCCGCGTAAAACATGCAAGGTTCACCTGTCTTGATGACCCGCACGATATGGCTGAAGGGCAAAAGATCAAGGACCGACTGATGCACCATATGGCCGGGCGATTTGTCCAGCAGACGGCAGCTTGTCTCATTTGCGTACTCGATCCGGCACTGGGAGTCGACCAGAATGATGCCAATCGGCAGGTTGTCCACGAACTCTACCAGGCTTTTCAGCAATTTGATTCACCTCGCGATCATCGGTTTGTAAAAAATATATCCCTGGAGTTGAATAATTGCAAATATTATTGCAATTTTACTACTCCGGCAAGAACCGGACTGGGCAGGTGAAACAACCGGTTTTTTGCACCGGACCATTGCAACAATGCAAGGGGGATTCGCCCGCTGCTGCCGTATGCCGCTCTCTTTGTCCTGGCACATCCCTTGCTTGTGGTAAAAGGCAGCTTCACTTTGGCAAAGGAGGTTCGCTTATGAGGGAAGAAGATGAATCGGGCATTCGTTTAACTGGTAAGGACATCATGCCGACGACAGAGGATCAGCGCAACATTTCCAACCTGGGATTTCTCATGCTGTGGATCGGAATCGCTGTCCAGCTGGTCACCTTTATTCTTGGAGCACAGCTCTACCCGGCGCTCTCACCTACGGAGATACTGGCCGCCTGCATCGTGGGCAATCTGATTGTGGCCGTGCTGTTGACGCTGATGGGCGACATCGGGGTGCGCTATGGCATCCCTTATGCCGTTTATATCCGGGCCTGCTTCGGGTACCTCGGGACGCACATCCCGGCGCTGATTCGCGCGATTCCCGCCATTTTCTGGTTTGGTTTTCAAACCTGGATGGGCGCTGCCGCCTTGAACGTCATCATGGAAATGCTGACCGGGTATGCCAATTTGACGCTGTGGATCATCCTGTTTGGCGCCGTTCAGATCGCCAATACCGCGATGGGTATCGACGCCATCACCAAATTCGAATGGCTGGCCTCCCCCAGCATCCTGATCATCGGCGTCGTTTTGCTGCTGATGGTGATGAACGCCCACAGCATCACGTTCAGCCAGCTGTTTGCGATCAAAGGACAGGGGGGCGTTTCATTCGGGTTTGCCGTCGTAGCACAGATGGGCACCTATATCACGATGGCCTTGAATGCCTCCGATTTCACCCGATTCCTAAAAGTATCTGGAAAGGACCAAAAGGGAACCTGGTGGCAGGCGAACAAGGGGAGCTTTTGGGGTCATACTGTCGGATTGGTAGGGTCGATGCTGCTCTTTACGTTTATTGGATTGACCAGCGGCGTGGCAACCGGAAACTGGAACCCGATCGACGTCATGGTGCAAACTCTGGGCAAGGATAACCCCTTGCTGCTGATCGTCTGTCTCGCTTTCGTCATTCTCGCCCAATGGTCGACCAACGTCAGCGCCAACCTGCTGCCTCCCAGCTACATCATCGTCAACTTTCTCCCGCACAAAATCTCCTTTCCAGTGGCGGCTATAATCGCGGGTATTGCAGGGCTTCTGCTGCAGCCATGGAACTTCGCCGACTACGTCCCGCAGATCATGATGATCATTACCGCCTTGCTAGGCCCAATTGCCGGGATCATGTTCTGTGATTACTACCTCTTGCGAAAACGGCAGCTGCAGCTCGCTGAATTGTACAAGGCGGGCGGCCAGTACCGGTACTGGAACAACCTGAACCCGGCGGCGCTGATCGCTTACGTGCCCGCCTGCATCTCGGTCTTTTTTCTCCCTGATTACGGCTTCATCAGCGCATTCGGCCTCTCGATCGTCCTCTATTATCCGCTGATGAAGTATTGGATTGCCAAGGTCTACCCGCAGCCGGAGATCACTGGCCAACAGCAGCTTCACGTCAATCTTGAATAGAAAGGAAGCGAATGGAATGAAGATCAAGGTGATTAACCCCAACACGACCTGGGAGATGACCCGCGGGATCGAGCATGCTGCCAAGCGCGCCGCCCGGCCGGATACGCAGATTCTCGCCGTCAGTCCAGCAATGGGCCCCGTCTCCATTGAATCGTATTACGATGAATACCTGGCCATACCCGGCGTGATTGAGGAGGTAAAAAAAGGAGACGAAGAGGGGATCGATGCCTATGTGATCGCCTGCTACGGGGATCCCGGACTGCAGGCGGCCAGGGAAGTGACGGCTGCGCCGGTCATCGGGATCGCAGAAGCCTCGATGTACATGGCGTCGATGCTGGCAGCCCGCTTTTCCGTCGTCACCGTGCTGCCCCGGATCAAAACGATGCTGGAGGAACTCGTTGCCAGTTACGGCATGACCCATCGTGTCGTCAACGTCAGGACGACTCCGCTGTGCGTTCTTGACTTTGAGCGGGATCCCGAGATGGGGATGAAAATGCTGGCGGAGGAAGGCAGGCGGGCGATTGCCGAAGACCAGGCAGAAGCGATTCTGCTGGGATGCGCCGGCATGGCCGAATTCGCCGACAACCTGGAAAAAGAGCTGGAGGTCCCCGTGATCGACGGGGTAGTGGCTGCAGTAAAATTTGCCGAAGCGATCGTCGATATCGGGAAGACGACGAGCAAGTTCAAAACGTATCGCTATCCGGAAAAGAAGGCCTTCGTCGGACTGCTCAGCCAATTTGGCAGCTGATCGTGCTAAAAAGCAGGGAATCCCTTGTGCATCGAGGGATTCCCTGCTTTCCTTCTACGCTTTTTCGACGAACAGGAACAGCACTCGCTCCCCGGCCGCTACGGTTACTTTATGCGGCTTGCCTTCAGGCAGAAAAAGGCCATCCCCTTGCTGACAGGAGAGACTGGAATCTGGGAAGTGAAGCGTCGCTCTTCCCGCCAGCACTCCGCCCAGGTGGCCGCGTACACACCATCCATCCTCGACAAACTGGTCGGTAAACTCGACCAGCCGCAGCCGGCTTTCTCCAAATACAGCAATCTTGTCCCTGCACCCGGGCGCTGCCTCGTTCCAGTCTAGCTGCTCGAAGCACACTTTGTAGTCCATCGCCCTCTCCTCCTCTGTGCTTTAGCACAAATGATTGTGCATGTTTCATGCCAGTGAAGGAGGCGGGGGGCGGATTTGGCTTGTCGAAATTTTGACTCGCCGATCCTTACAGCCAATGAGCTGCGGCTTCCATGACCGTCTCCGAGACGCTCGGATGGGCGAAGATCATCCCGGCCAGCTCTTCGACCGTGCCTTCCAGGTGGAGGAACGCGGACGGCGCGGCGATCATTTCCGTCACGTGGGCCCCGAAGAGCACCGCGCCGAGAATCTCGCCAAACTTCTCCTCGGCGATCAGCTTGACAAAGCCCTCCCGCTGATCCATCGCCAGCGCCTTGCCGTTGCCGGAGAAGGGATAGGTCTCCACTTTTACCTGGTAC
>NZ_JBJQOQ010000064.1:0-9100 GCF_046036945.1 Brevibacillus sp. B_LB10_24
CGAGAATAAGGGAGAAAGACTCAAATTTTAAGGGGTTAAACCGGTTTTGAGGCTACAATTGTTGCTGATCTTGAGGACTTAACAACTGCAGAAATTGAATTCTCAGTAGACGTGAAAAGTGTCGACACGCGAAACCAAGAACGCGATGATCACCTTCGTTCTGCGGATTTTTTTGATGTCGAACACTACCCTAAAATGACGTTTAAATCAACTAAAATTACGAAGAAAAGTCCTGGTGAATACGAGGTAACGGGTGACTTAACGATTCGAGGAACCACTCGGCCGGAAACTTTTGTGGTTAGTTACGAGGGAAGCGGAAAAGACCCTTGGGGGAATGAAAAAGCAGGTTTTGAGGCTCATGGGTCAATCAGTCGAAGTGAATATGGGCTGACGTGGAACGCCGCATTGGAAACCGGTGGAGTGTTAGTGGCGGATCAAGTCCAAATTTCACTGGACATTCAAGCAGCCAAGCAAGCATAAAGAAAAGTGACAATCCGGATAAACTGTCGACACAGATAATGTGTCGGCAGCTCTGTTTTTGTTGTCTTGCGAAAACGAGTGCCCGAGTAGTTAACGATTCGATTCCAATATGGTCGTAAGTTGGGGTGGGGGATGAGTTAGGCGATATAGGAAACGTTGAAGCAGAAAAATAAAAAACCACTCCGATCCGAGTGGTTTTTTAATCGCGCATAGCTCCTGCCTCTCGAGACGTCATTGCACCTTGTCCTTCGCTTATATCTTCTTGAATTTCTCGTTTTACTTTTAGTGCATCGGTTTTGGCAAATTCCGGGTTGAAAATAGAACCTAAATTCTCATTAGCTTGTTGATCCTGTTGCATACAAGTCCTCCTCAATTTATTGTTCACCAATCTTATTATTTACAAAAAAGCACGCAGTATATGCCGAGGCGATAATCAGTTCGAATAAATAATCCGCAACGATCCAATTTCATATTTTCAAAAGGTACCGGAGGGAGACCGACAGCGATTACGTTTCTATTGGGGCATTCAAAACAAGATACTTTACCGTTTTATATGAGACGTTACAGACACCATATGCGATTGCATCAAAAGGAATTGACTTGAATTGAAGAGGAGTTGGCCCAATCATCTTAACATAGACAATTTACGCAAGCGTCACAAGCATCCTACAAGGTAGATAAACAATAGTAACACGATGGGTTGGTTTCTAATGCGAATACATAAGAAAATCTAGGATAACAAAGTTTGTATCTTTCAGATGGAGGGTAATATGCAGTGTAAAAAACAAAAAGGGTGTTTAATTTGGGCTTCTTTGATCGATTATCTGGTAAAGATGTTACCGAAAAAATAGAAGAATACAGCGAGGTCTACGGACAAATTCTCTTAGGTATGCATGAGAAGCTTGAATCAATGGAAAAGGATCTCGTAAGGTATAAAGATATAACAAGCGAAGTAAATGCGGTTCGATTATTCGAGGAGAATCGGATCAAGCTTGTCCATGAGATACAGAGTTTACAAGAGCAATTGCATCATTCGATTCACAACCTTGAAACAGCACTTCAAACCGTCAGCCAAGATTATCAAAAGTCGATGAAGGCACTTCAAATAGAAGTAAAAACACTTGATGAGCGTACAAACATTTTACAAAATGATTATGTTACTCTTCAAATAGAATTTCATGAAAGGGAGAGCGATTGGCAAAATAAGATAAAAAAGAGAGATATTTACTCCCTGACAGGGTTCTCTATTCTTATATGCCTAACTTTATTGGCTCTTTGGAGGAGCTGGTAAAATTGGAGGAGACGCATATGAAAGATGATATAATGCTCATCGCAAGCAAATATAAGAAGCAAAGCGATACGAAAAATAAAATAAAAGAATTGTATATACGATATCTTAAGAATAGAGAAAGAACATTGTTAGATGCAACGATAGCAACATTAGCATTGGGATCAATCCTCGAACAGGGATCACAACCAGAACTAACACCTCAAATGGAAGAAGCCTTTCACTTAGCCTTTCCGCATTTGGATTTAGAGGATGTGGCTTCATACGATACAACTCAATTACAAGGACTGTTATCAGCTTGGAAAGGTAAATATTTTGAAGTCCTTGTTCGAGATACATTAAATAACGGCGAACACGTAGGAGATTTAGGTCTCGAACCTGGTCAAGTAGCAGAGTTGGCAGAAGACCCTACACAACCTGGATGGGATTTGCTGATCCGAAATGATGATGGGACAGTAGCTCAAGAAATACAATTGAAAGCAACTGAGTCACTAAGCTACATAAAAGATGCAATCGAAAAATATCCGGATATACAGATTATGTCAACAGATGAGGTATTGCATCATTCAGATGCAATTGTAGAACATATTTTAAACGCTGGTATATCGAACACTGAAATAACGGATCATCTCTCCAAGTCCGCTTCTGCAATCCAGGATAGTAGTGCATTCGAAGATATAATGGATTTTACTTTACCCGGCCTTCCTTTTATCCTCATTACTCTTGGAGAGGGAAGGCAGGTTCTGATGGGGAAAAAGCCATTTGAAATGGCTTTGGCGGATGGGTTGGACCGAGCGATCAAATCAGGAGTAGCAATGGGGGTAGGGGGCCTCGTTGCTTTTTTAGACGGAGGACTGTTAAGCATTCCCGCAACCTTTATGACCAGACTGGGAATAGATCGTTTCCAAGTAATGGGTAAATCTGCAGATTTATTAGAGGAGAGATCTAAAATCATTCTGGATCTAAAACCCCTATATTCCTTTGGGCAAGGACATTCGGGTAAATAACACCCAATCCAGCAACATCTTCTAGGTTTTATGTATAGGAGATAAGGAGAATGTGTCATGGATATGTTTGACAATATCTCAAAAAGTGTCTTTCCCCTGTTTGCGGAAGGTTGGGACAAGTTTCGTTCTTACCTAGGGCGCTTTTTTAAAGACTTCGATATCCATTTATTGAAGCTAAAGAAGGTAATCGACGAATCTAAGCGTGAATTAAGATATTTCTTGGAAGAGCGAGATCGAATCCATAAGGAACTGCGATTAAAAGAATGGCATATTGATCGATTAAGACGAGAGTTGTCTTCGCTGAAAGAAGATCAACATGCTTCCTATCAATCTGTACATCATGAATTAACGCAAAAACTGGATGAGCTGCTGCATATCCAGGCAAAATTTCTGGAAGTTGATGCAAAGATTAAAAGTTATGAGCAGAAGTTACGTCTCTTGACGGAAGAAAAAAGAACAGTTGAAGAAGACAGGAAAAAGATTCGATCAGAGTACGAACAAATCAATAAAGCTTACCATGAAAAAGAAAACGAACTAAAAATCCTAACGGCTGAAATTGCCGGCTTAAAAGAAAAGGAACTGTATTATCAATCCATTTTGGAGAAAAACCAAACAAATGAAGATACAGAAATAATCAGGGATTCCTTAGAGCAACTTCAAGTATCTTTAGAGCAAAAGGAAAATGAAAGAGCATCTCTTGAAAAAAAATATGACGAGCTTGAAACCAAGAAAAAAGAAATAGAACGTGAATTAATCCAGATGACACTCCTTCTTCATGAAAAGAGCGCAAATATCCTCCAATTAACCAACCAATTGGAACAAGTAAACTTGGAAAAAGACAACTATCGTGAATCTTTGGCAAATGCCGAAAAGGACCTGAAACATTCCCAAAACCAAGTCAATTATTATCAGTCGGAGCTGACAACACTGGAGAAAAAAGAAGCTGAACTGCAAAAAGAATTATTACTTGCCAATCAAGAAAAGGATCAACTACAGGCCATAGCCGAATCACAACTTACGGAATTTATTTCTTCGATGGATAAGTACGAACAAGATATTCATCTACTTCAAGAAGAACTGGAAAAGCAGCAAAACGAAAATGCCATGCTCGTGTATGAACATGAAAACGGAAAAGTTTTAAGTGAAGAAGAGCGAAAAATATTAGAAAAGGAATACGAGCCAAGATTTCATGCCATTTATCCGAATATGGTTTTCACGCCGCAATTTTTCATGGATTTTTTTCATCTTACTGTATCTGATCGAATAAAGGTCGAATTGAAAATTGCACAATTGCATTATCGATTCGATTCTGTAGATTCCAGCATACGAAAAAATACCGTAAAGACGCGAATTGGCGCTATTGCAGAATTCCCTTTTTCTCAGGAAGGAAGGATTTATTTTAGAAGGCACAATCACTTGATATACGTGTACCGGTTAAACCGGACCAAAAACGAACAACCGTTTGTAATCAAGTGGTTACAACATTCACTTTAGGCAGAAAAAAAGCAGTAGAAGGTTGAAGCCGCACAGATAACCGGTCCCAACATTGGATGGTGAACAATCATGAAACCAACATTTATTTCACAAGGTTTGTACCAGGACAGTTTCTCCGCGGGAGACTGGTTAAAAAGAACATTTCTGAGCAACAGATACCATTCGTTTTACGGATATATCGCCTTTGTTAGCGAAGGTGGCGTAAAGAACCTGTCAAAGGAGATTTCAACCTTCTGCAATAGAGGGGGAAAGGCTTCGTTTTATGTGGGCATCGATCAACGCGCCACCTCTAAAGAAGGATTGGAAGCATTGATGGATGCAGGTCCTGAGCTGTTTATATTCCGCAGCCAGGATCATCACATCTATCATCCAAAGAATTATGTGTTCATCGGGGACTCTCACAGCAGGGTCATCATCGGTTCATCCAACTTCACATTTGCAGGGTTGTTCCAAAACGTAGAGTCATCAGTCCTGCTTGACCTGGACATGTCAGCAGAAGAGGACTGCCTCTTTCTCGCAGAAATCATGGATGGCTTTGAAGCCGTACGAAAAGAAGACAGCGAACACGTCTGGCCGGTTTCCCTTGCACTCATCAACCAATTATACGAAGCAGGCATCATTCCCAGTGAAGATGACCGGATCAAAGCGGATGAGCGCTCGATTACACTCCCTGCGTTGAATCAAACTCCAGTCGAAGAGAAGCCCGTTGAAAACCAATTGGACAACAATATGAACCTTGAATGGTCAAGAGATGAAAAGTTCAATCTTGAAACGTACCGCACCGTGTTTGCCGTTGCTCAGGTACTGTTAGAGCATCCTGCCGGTTTACATTATCGAGAAATAATAGATACGATTCAGGCAGAGTATGATTTTCGGGAGAGTTCGATTCGGCAAGAGCTTTATTTGAATGATTTCTTTGAATCGGTCGACAAGAAAGGCAGTTGGATCATAAACAAAAAGGGGTGGGAAGCGTACCACCAAAGATTTGAAAAAAATATAGACAAGCTGAAACCGCTGCGAGAAGTATTCCGCAGACGCGCCATTAACGCCGGCAAGAGACAGCTGCGTTTAACGAACGAAGATTATCGGCGGCTGGATAAAGAAAAGTTCATTGAAACGGCGATGAAGTATTACGCTTATGTGATGTACAAGTTTGCCCACAGACACAAGACTTACTCGATTACCCTTGAAGATCAGTATCAGAGCGCGTATGAGGTATTTTACAAGATTTACGACAAATATACTGCTGATGACGGAAAAAGTTTTAACCGTTTCTTCGTTGTTAATTACCTGGCAAAGGTATTGCGTAACAAAAGAGAAAAGCATCTTATCCGTACGCCGGTTTATCAATTCGATAACTTTGAAAAGCAGGATCGAGTCATTGAGGAACAATTATTGCAGGGGATGGTCGATGAAATACGTTCTATCGTCAATAACCCAGAGTATCTTCAATGGAAAACAGACTATATCAGTTTTGAGCAGCTGTACAGCTTTGAACAGATGGACTGCATTGAATACGAGGAGTCCCGAGCGTATTTGTATACCTATTTTCATCAGCCTCATCTGCTTCATACGGAAGATCGGTATTATCGGTCGATGTCTATTGACAACATAGCAGAACCGGAACATACCAGCAATGATAAGCTGCTTGTAACGGATCACTATGATTATGAGAGCGAGCAAATCTTGAACGATCTTTGGAACCACCTTGATAATCAAAGGCGGGTTAACATCCCCCGATCGGAAGTGTTAAAATACCGCTTTGGCATGCACCCGGATGATTACGGCAAAATATATACGCTCGACGAAATCGGGGAGATCTACGGTGTGACCAGGGAGCGAGTTCGGCAAATTGAAGCAAGAGCCCTGGAAGTACTGAAAAACTATCTAGCCGGCAAAGGATTGACACTGGTTGAGCTGCTTCCTTAAATACCTTGTTCAACGAATGGCCAGCATCACAAAGCATTGGATGACGCTTTTGCCATCGAAAGGATGTGCTATTCCTTGTCATTTAACAAGAGAGCAGAGATGCACTTATCCAATTACAAAAAAAATAAAATGGGGACTGACCAGAATGGCACTTTCCGAGGGGCGTGAATATTCACATATTTTACCCAAAGAGTTGTTCAGGCTCAATATTTTGGACCCTTATCGTGATCAGTTCTTCAACGATCCCATCGCGGAAGAAATCAAATTCCATCAATTTTTCCATCACGTAAACTCTTCTCAAGCGGTATGTATCAATTATTATTACCCTTTTATCACGGAGGGAAAACTGGAATGGATCGCTGAGATCTTTGGTTGTCAGGATCGTGTGAGTGAATGGGCCTTTGAAAAGGTCGTGGACAAGGCAGAACAAACCAACTTCGATTTCTATATGAAAGCAACTGGCGGCAAACAGCTGTTTTTTGAAGTCAAGTACACCGAACAAGAATTCGGTACAGCAAAAAACGATGAGTCTCATCAACGGAAATACCATTTGATCTATTCCCGCCGTCTTAAGGGCAAAGTAAAGAAATGCTCTATGGAGGATTTCTTTCGACATTATCAGATCCTGCGAAACATCTCTTATTTGGAGATTGATTCAAAAGACGAATTATAAGTCCGGCTATTACCTATACAACGGCCATGGCGATGTCGTCTCAATCACGGATGCGAACGGGGAGACGCTCAATCGCTACGAGTTCGACAGTTGGGGCAACATCGTCTCGCAGCAGGAGGCCATGTCCAATCCGTTCAAGTATACCGGGGAGATGTACGACAACGAGTCCAAACTGTATTACCTGCGGGCTCGGTACTACGACCCGAGTGTGGGGCGGTTTATCTCGGAAGATACGTATAAGGGGCAAGTGGATAATCCGTTGAGTTTGAATCGGTATACGTATGTGCATAATAATCCGTTGAGGTATTTTGACCCGACAGGGCACAATTTTTGGGATGACCTAACGAAAGGGCTTACAAAGGCTAAAAATGATCTTCCTAAAGGAGTAAAAAAAGCAGCCAATGAACTTCCGGGGGCATTGAATAAGGCGGCAAACGAAATAATTATAGACCCAATAAAGGAAGATATTTATATCCTGAATGATGGCGCTTTAGGTTGGAGCGATGCCGGGGCAGCTGCAGATTTAGGGTTTACCATTCTAAGTGTGGGTGGTAGTAAAAGGATTACAGGGTTAACCAAGGCTACGAAGGGTACTAGTAAGGCTGTATCTAATTTAGATAAAATAAAATCATAAATAAAAAAAGGAGAAATAAAAGGAAATAACATAATAAGTAAGATTGATGATAATACTCAGGTTATATTTAGAAAGGATACGGGGATAAATGCACATCCGATAAAACCTAAATATCCTAATGCTGTCGACCATTACAATGTAGAAATGCAAACTAAAACTTCTGCAGGTAAATGGAAATCTAGAGATTCATATCATATTGTGGTTGATTAAGATGGAAAAATCATTGATAGATTTTAGAAAGGAGAAGAAACGTTATGAAATATTTGATTGATATAGAGAACGATGAAAATGATGACTTTGAAAGATTGGCAGATAATGTAGGTGTGTTACAAGTATTTGATAGCAAAGGAAACGAAATAACTAAGTCATCAAAAGTATCATTATTTCTGAGTAAAAATGCTCTAATAGGTTTAGGAACTGAGTTGATAAGGTTGGCTCATAATTTTAAAGAAGGAAAGCATTATCACATAGAGCCAGCAAGTAAAGAGATAATGGTTCAAACACTAGGAATCTTTTTGACGCCCGATAGTTGTGAATTGATTGTGGGTTGTAGTGATGAAAAAGTTATTGATGAATATTTTAAAGAATTAGATAATTAGTCATTTAACACGGATCTGTCAAGAAAATTCATGTAAATTGGGTTTGTTAAGATTTTTGTGTAAAACTCAATCATCCATGTATGAAAAGGTTTCATCCCCCTAATTGGAACATCTTTTTCGGAATCAATGAAGTCCAGGGCGTAAGGCGAAGCGAACCCTTGACACCAGTAGTGGAGAAAAAGATAATCCCTTCGGGGATGAAGCCTTTCATTTGTTAGCGGATGTAAGGCTGTACTCGATCCTTTAAGAACGCAGATAGTTGTAAGAGAATTTGTCCCCAGTATTGGATTTGTCCCGTCCACTTTCGTAGGACATCCATGGTTACAAGATATAACATCTTTAGAAGCGTATCATCAGAAGAAAACATGGCTTTTCCCTTTATAACTTGCCGTCGATGATAATTCTCGATGACGTTGGTTGTATAGATCATCTTTCGAATTCTCTGCAGGGTATTTCAAGAAAGTGGCAATCTCGTCCCAGTTATTCCGCCAGGATGCGGTCAGCAACAAGTCAGGGTATTACTTATACAATAGCCATGGCGATGCCGTCTCAATCACGGATGCGAACGGGGAGACGCTCAATCGCTATGAGTACGATAGCTGGGGCAACATCGTCTCGCAGCAGGAGGCCATGTCCAATCCGTTCAAGTTGGAACAATCTCAAATAACAGGAGGGCGAAAATGTATATTTGTCCGGTATGTGGTTATGACAAACTAGAAGAGCCACCATACGCTAGTGAAGATGCATATAGTGGAAGTTTTGAAATTTGCAGTTGTTGTGGTNTGGAACAATCTCAAATAACAGGAGGGCGAAAATGTATATTTGTCCGGTATGTGGTTATGACAAACTAGAAGAGCCACCATACGCTAGTGAAGATGCATATAGTGGAAGTTTTGAAATTTGCAGTTGTTGTGGTTTTCAATTTGGTGTCGATGATATTGACAAAGGATTCGGTTTAACCCCTTAAAATTTGAGTCTTTCTCCCTTATTCTCGCA
>NZ_JBJQOQ010000065.1:0-8598 GCF_046036945.1 Brevibacillus sp. B_LB10_24
CCGGAACGGTCGAATTCAGCGTGGACATTCGCGACACTGACGAGGGCCGGCGCGACGACGCCATTTCCCGCATCCAATCCGTTGTCGACGATGTGTGCAAGCGCCGCGGGCTGACCGCTGAAGTGAAGATCAACGAGCGAGCCAAGCCTACTCTCTGCTCCGAGCAAGTGATGGCAACGATGGAGCGGGCCGCCGAGGCGCTAGGCCTTACCCCGCCGAAACTGGTCAGCGGGGCGGGTCACGACGCCATGTGCTTGGCCGAGATCGCTGATATGGGNCGAGCGAGCCAAGCCTACTCTCTGCTCCGAGCAAGTGATGGCAACGATGGAGCGGGCCGCCGAGGCGCTAGGCCTTACCCCGCCGAAACTGGTCAGCGGGGCGGGTCACGACGCCATGTGCTTGGCCGAGATCGCTGATATGGGAATGATCTTCGTCCGCTGCCTGGACGGGATCAGCCACAACCCGAAGGAATATGCCAGTCAGGAAGACATCACGGCTGGGACGGAAGTGCTGCTGGCGACGACCTTGGAATACGTGAAATAGGCAGTATCTTACCGGCATGTAAGGAAAAAATGCGACACGGGAATCCCGCGGGCTTTAAGCGGCGGATTCCCGTTTTTTTGCCGTGTTTTTACCAGGCTTGTTTACGGATGACGATATCGTGCCCGTCCAGACAATTGTCCTCTGGAGACACGAGAAAATTGACTACATGGGCAACATCTTCCGGCTGCATCAGGACAGACTGGTCCTCATCAGGGACGAGGCCTTTGCGCATGTTGGTCGCACATCTGCCCGGAAGCAATGAGTAGACTCTGATCTTGTACGGCCGCAGTTCTTCACTAAGTGACCTGGAAAATCCAATTACGGCCGACTTGGAGGAAGCATAGGCGAGCCAGCCCGGACGCGGCGTATTTCCCGAGGTAGAGGAGACGTTGAGGATGATTCCGCCTTGTTTTTGCATGTGGCGTACGCTTTGCTTGCAGATCCAGAACATGGAGGTAACATTGATGTCAAAGGTCTTTTGCCATGTGTGCAGGTCGCATTCCATCAGGCTGGCCGCTTTTGCGTACCCGGCGAAGTTCAGCAAGATGTCAATCCGCCCGAATTTGGCATAGACTTCGTCAATCGCCCGTTCAACCTCGTCATACCTGGTAAGGTCCAGATCGTACAGCGCAATGTTTTTCTCCTGGTTCATCTGCCGTTTCGTCTCGGCCAATTCCTCTTCACCCAAGGACATCAAGACCAGGTTTTCGATATCCTCTCTTTGGCTCAACCGTATTGCCGTCTCCCGTCCGATCCCCGTACCGGCCCCTGTTATAATGCATGTCCTCATGTTGAACCCACCTTTGCCAGAATTATACATCAGGAAGAAAATGCTGATTGGTGTGAAAATGGAAACAACTGAAACTATTTATAATCATTCCTCGCTTTTTTTGTCAATACTCAATTTTGAAATGAACCTCCATTTGAAAGAGTAAAAATAGTGTAGACAAATTTGCAAGAAGGATTTACTATAAGACCATGATGTTGCGCAAATGATCAAACTAGTGAACAGATTCTCAACAAAGAAGCATTGAGGTGAACATAATTGCAAGATCGCGATCATTATTTGACCAAGATTTCGTACATGTATTACATAGATAACCTTTCGCAGCAGGAGATCGCAACCGCGCTGGGATTGTCCAGAGCCAAAGTGTCCCGGATGATTCAGGAGGCGAAGGATCGGGGAATCGTAGAAATTAAAATCAATCCGACCAACACCAGGTGTTTTGAATTGGAACGATTGTTGAAGGAGAAGTACGGTTTGACTGAAGTGATCGTCATTCCGCGGTTTTCCGCCAGCGATCACAATATATTAAAATCGCTGGGGAAAGCGGGTGCTGAATTTTTGGCCCGCAATTTAAAAGAGGGGATGACGCTGGGATTTTCCATGGGTCGCACCCTGAGCGAGGTCGCCCATTCGGTCAGAGTAGAAGAGAAAGTTCCCTGCAACGTCATCCCTATAACGGGAGGGCTGGGGCAAGTCAATCCCGAGCTGCATGCCAACGACATTTGCCGCCGCGTGGCGGAAGGCTTTGGCGGTACTGCTTTTCCATTGTACGCACCGGCGATTGTGTCCAACGCGCAGTTGAAGGAGGCCATCATCCAGGACCCGATGATTCAAAAAGTGTTTGACGCTGCTGTCAGTGCCGACATTATCGTCGTCAGCGTCGGGCATGTCGCGACCTCTACCTTTATTGAGATCGGGAGCATTTCCGAGCAGGAGGCAGTTCAACTGCAAAATCACGGTGTTGTCGGGGACATCTCGTCCTGGTTTTTTAACGCAAATGGAGAGATTCTCGATTTGGAGATTCACAAGCGGGTCGTGGGTCCCGATTTTCACGAGATTCGCAGCAAGTCAAAGGTCGTGCTGATCGCCGGGACTGATTTTAAGCGGGATGTGATCGCGGCGGCATTGCGAGGCAAGCTGGCCGATACCCTCATAACCGACGAAGGCGTTGCCAAGTACTTGCTTGAACTGCCATAGAAAGACGTCATTGAAGGAGGACTTGTATGAGACAGGAATTGGTGATGGGCATTGATGCCGGGACAGAGAGTGTTCGCGTAGGTCTGTTTGACCTGCATGGCAGGGAAGTGGCTTTTGGCGTTACTGAGTACAGGACGTATCACCCAAAGCCGGGCTGGGCGGAGCAGAATCCTGTGGAGTGGTGGTCTGCGCTGGTCGCCAGCACCAAACAAGCGATGAGCCTGGCGCAGGCAACGAAAGACCAGATCGTTGGCATCAGCCTGGATGCAACCGCTTGCAGCGTGGTCTTGTGCCTGAAAGACGGGACGCCGCTTCGCAATTCACTCATTTGGATGGATGTAAGAGCGGGGGAGGAGGCGGCGTTGATCGCCGGGTGTGATGATGCTGCGCTCAAGTACAACGGACATGGCAACGTATCACCGGAATGGATGCCGTGCAAAGCGCTCTGGCTGAAGAAGCATGAGCCGGAGCATTACCATCGAGCGGAAAAAGTAGCCGAATTCGCTGACTGGTACATGTTTAAGCTGACGGGGAGGTGGACCGCCAATATCTGCAACACGACGACTCGTTGGTACTACAACAGGGAAGAGGGGGGCTGGCCGTACCGATTCTATGAAAAGATCGGACTGGAAGACTTGGTCGCCAAATTTCCGCAGGATGTCTACGATCTGGGCGTGCCTGTCGGCGGCCTCACCAAGCAGGCGGCAGAAGAGCTGGGCTTGGCTGAAGGAACACCGATCGGACAGGGGGGAGTGGATGCGTTTGTCGGGTTAATCGGTTTGGGTGTGGTGAAACCCGGCCGGCTCGGCCTAATTACGGGCTCTTCCCACCTGCTGCTGGGTCTGACAGATGTAGGATTGCATGCAAAAGGCGTATTTGGATCGTTTCCCGACGCCGTCGTTCCGGGATTGCAATTGGTCGAAGGCGGACAGGTCTCGACAGGCTCGATCATCAAGTGGTTCCGTTCGAATTTTTGTAAAGATTTAGAAGAGATTGCAAAGGCCCAAGGTGTAAGCGTTTACGATTTGCTGACTCCAGAAGCGGCAGAGGTTCCTCCTGGCTCGGACGGACTGCTGGTGCTTGACTACTGGCAGGGAAATCGCACGCCCTACGTTGATCCCGTCGTGAGAGGCATGATCTACGGGCTTACGCTCAAGCACAGCAGGGAACACATCTTCCGGGCGATCATGGAAGGCATCGCTTACGGAACCGACCACATTTTGCAGACGTTCAAGTCGAACGGCTTCCAGGCCGATGAGCTGTACCTGGCAGGCGGCGCCTCCAACAGCAAGCTGTACATGCAGATTCATGCCGACGTCAGCAATATCGCCATCAACATCCCGGCAGTCGCACAGGCTCCTTGCCTCGGTTCGGCAATCCTGGCCAGCGTGGCAGCCGGTGCCTACAACAACATCCAGGAAGCAGCGGAGAAGATGGTTCGCTATCAAACCCGCATCGAACCCAATCCGGAAAATCACGAAAAATATCAATATTACGCCCAGCAGTATCGCAAGGCATATCCGCAATTTGGCGACTGGATGCGGGAGACGACCAAAATTTCATAGGGCTGCCCGTTTTTCGTCCAGGTGACGGGTTTTCCTTGAAAGGAGGTGAGTAAATTGCCCACGATTTCAGCATCCATCTTAGCAGGTAACCATGCAAATCTCGCAGCAGATGTCGTCGAACTTGAGCAAGGCGGGGCTGACTGGATTCACGTAGATATTATGGATGGTCATTATGTCAATAACCTGACCTTTGGCCCAAAAACCGTCGAAGACCTTCGCAAGGTAACGTCATTGCCCATTGACGTTCACCTGGAAATGTATCGGCCCGAACTCGTCATCGACAGTTTTATCAGTGCAGGCGCCGACATGATAACCATCCAGTTCGAGAGCTGTACACACCCGATTCGCACCATCGAACAGGTAAAGGCGCGGAACTGCCAAGTCTCCATGGCTTTTGCCCCGACAACCGGTTTTGATCAAATCGGATCCCTGATCCGCGATGTCGACCAGGTCAATATCATGACCGTTGAGCCTGGGTTTGGCGGTCAGCCGTTTCGCAAAGATGTCCTGCCCAAGATCAAGTTAGCCAGTGAAAGGATCGCAAGCGAGAAGTTACATACCATTGTCGCCGTGGATGGTGGAGTGAACATCCAGAATATTCCAGACATCCTGCGAAATGGAGGGCACAACCTGATCATCGGCACCATGCTTTTTGTAAACGACAGCATCAAGGAAAACGTCGAGAAAACCAAAGGGTTATTCTGCATGACCAAAACGACAAAGGAGATGATTTGAATGGCAAGGAAATGGCTCTATCTTTTCCTGTGCATCATCTTTGCTTTTGCTGTCGGATGCTCCAACCAGGAAAGTCCGTCAGCCTCTTCCTCCGGGGGTACAGATACTTCCAATTCTAACACAAATTCAGCCGAGCCACAATCAAACGGCTCCGGTTCCGACACTGGCACCCAACAGGCTGCAGGAGCTGCCGCAGGCAAAAAGGATCTGAAAATTGCCTGGGTGCATATGAATGCCGCGACCAATTCCGAGCAGCGGGCGAAAAAAGGCTTTGAGGAATTCATCAAGGCACAGGGATATCCTTGGGAATTGAGCGTCTTTGACAGCAAAGGCTCGGGACAAGCTCTGGCCTCCAATATGGAGGATGCCGTCCAGCGCAAAGTGGATGCCATCATCGTCTCCATGGCCGACTTGCGGGCTGCGAAGGCCGCCCTGGAAGATGCCAACAAGGCAGGAATACCCGTCTACTCGATCGATTCCGGCTGGACGCCCGGCATCGTCGTTGATATCACCAGCAACAACTTCGTCATGTCCTCTAAAGTTTCCAGCTACCTGGTTGACCGCCTGGGCGGGGAAGGGAAGATCGTCGCGTTTAAGATGGCAGAGCACCACGGGGTGCGCAAGAGAGGCGAAGTGCTGGATTTGATCGTCAAGGAAAATCCGGGCATCCAAATACTGGAGTCCCATAATATCGACTACACCAATTTTTATCAGGATACCCTGCAGACGATGGAGGACTATCTGCAGCGCTACGGCAAGGAGATCAAAGCGGTATGGGCCGGTTGGGACGAACCGGCGATGGCCGCCGCCGCTGCGATCCAGGCAGCAGGTTTTAGCAAGGATGACATTTTTGTCGTAGGAATCGACGGCCATCCGCCTGCAGTCGAGGAAATGCAAAAAGGTTCTCCGCTGGTGGCAACGGTGGCCCAGGGGTTTGAAGTCATGGGCGAAAACATCGCCAAGTACATCAACGATATCATCGTCAACGGAAAACCGAAGGATGAAGTGATTCCATCCACCACCGTGTACGTTGACACGCCGCTGATCACCGAAAAGAACCTGCCCGCCGAAGGCACTCCGGCTTACAAGGCATCTGACTTTTACAGCAGTAACTAATCGGAACCAGGAAGGGTGTTGTGCAATTGGGGCAACACCCTTCCATCTCCGAAGGAGGTTGCAGGAAATGGATTGGCTTTTGGAAGTTCAGGAAGTAGAGAAGAGTTTTCCCGGTGTATTGGCCCTGCAGAACGTCTGGTTTCAGCTGCGACGCGGCGAGATTCACGCCTTGGTCGGACATAATGGGGCGGGTAAATCTACTTTTGTGAAAGTCATCACAGGGACGTATATACCGGAAGCAGGGCGGATTTTTTTGGAAGAGGAACAAATTACGCTGAGAAGTGAACGGGATGCGATCGCGCGAGGCATCGGCATTGTCACACAAGAAGGGAGCCTGATCCCCAACTTCAATGCGATTGAAAATATCTTTCTGGGAAATGAACAAAAGCGGATGGGGCTGATCCAGACGAGAGCCTTGGAGGAAAAGGCCAAGAAGTTGATGAACGAGCTTGGCGTATCGCTCGACCTGCATAAACAGGTAAAGGCGTTGAATCCTGCTCAGCGAAAGCTGGTGGAGATCATGAAGGTCCTGCAGCTTCAGCCCAAAGTGCTCATCTTGGACGAGCCGACCGCAGCTTTGTCGGACAAGGAAAGAAAGCTGTTGTTCATGGTGATGAACAAACTGAAGGCTGACGGGATCGGGATTATTTTTATCACCCATTACCTCGACGAAGTCTTTTCCATGTCTGATCGCATCACCGTATTTCGCAACGGGATGAACGTCGGAACGCGAGTAACACATGAGTCGACACAGGACGAAATCATCAAATTAATGATCGATAAGGATCACCATGAGGAGTATCCGGTAAAGCATCACCAACCTGGCGGGACGCTGTTGGAAGTAAAGGGCTTGTCTGACGGAGAGAAGGTGGTTTCTGCCGATTTGACGATCAAACAAGGGGAAATCGTAGGCATCTTCGGAACGGTGGGTGCCGGAAGAACCGAACTTGCGGAACTGATCTTCGGGGCCTCCCGCAAAAAAAGCGGAACGATCTCCATCGACGGAAAGGAAGTCAAAATCAACAGCGTGACACAGGCGATGAAGAACGGTTTGGCGTTAATCCCAGATGACCGATTGCGAAAGGCGCTCATTTTAAACGATTCGGTCAAAAATAATTTAACCTTATCCGTACTGAAAGAAATGTCGGTGTTTGGCTGGCTGCTTCATAGAAAGGAAAGGGAAAAGGCAGAACAAGCCGTTCAGCGCCTTAACATCAAAACGCCGGAGCTGTCCACGAAAATCAGCACGCTAAGCGGCGGCAACAAGCAAAAAGTGTCGTTCGGAAAGCGAACCATGTCTGACCAGCATAAACCCCGCGTGTTTATCTTCGATGAGCCGACAGAGGGTGTGGACATCGGTGCGCGGGCCGAGATGTACAGCATCATGGTTTCCCTGGCCGAACAGGGTGCGGGCATTCTGCT
Organism: Brevibacillus sp. B_LB10_24; assembly: GCF_046036945.1. Taxonomy (NCBI): domain Bacteria; kingdom Bacillati; phylum Bacillota; class Bacilli; order Caryophanales; family Paenibacillaceae; genus Brevibacillus; species Brevibacillus sp. B_LB10_24. The sequence continues at coordinate 7,366 of NZ_JBJQOQ010000065.1, forward strand.
GATCTCTTCCGATATTTCCGAGATACTGGGATTGTCTGATCGAATTTACGTCATGCGAGGCGGTCAAATCGTCGATGAAGTAAGCCGGGATGAGCGTACTCACGAGCGGTTGATCGAGTCCTCACTAGGAGTCTAAAAAGGGCAAGGAGGGTGTAGCCAATGTCTAATGCAGCAACACAAACACATGATCTCACAAAGCGAGCCGATGTCGGATACTATCTGTCACAGTATGCGACGATCGGGGCGCTGCTCTTGGTCTTTCTGATTTTTTCCGCGGTAGCTGACCGGTTTCTGGACACGACCAATCTACTCAACGTCGTCCGCCAGGTGTCTACTTTGGCCATCGTCGCATTTGGCATGACGATCGCCATGGCATCAGGCGACTTCGACCTCTCGGTTGGCAGCGTTGCCGGGCTTGCCGGAGTCATCATCACCGGAATGCTGACAAACGGGTACTCGCTGGCCGTCGCTTTGGTGGCGAGCCTGGCTGTCGGCGTAGTCTTCGGGCTGCTTAACGGTGTCATCACGACCAGAGTCGGCATCCCTTCTATTATAGTAACGCTCGGGACCTCGTCGGTAGCCACGGGAATCATCTTCATGTACACCGAGGGCAGGGCAGTATACGGCGGGCTGCCAGATGCGTTTACCGTACTAGGCCGGGGAAATGTCATCGGTCTGCCGACGCCGATCATTATCATGCTCGTCATCGGGGTTGCCGTCTATATCCTGCTGAATAAGACGACGACCGGCCGGTACATCTACGCAGTTGGCGGAAATGCCGTTTCGGCCAAACTGTCGGGGATCAATACCTTGAAATACCGCACGTTGGGACTGATCTTAAGCGGTTCGGGAGCAGCCATTGCCGGCATTGTTCTGGCCGCCAGATTGGGCAGCGGCCAACCGACTGCCGGAGCGTCCTTTTTGCTGGACGGTTTGGCGGCGGTCTTTTTGGGAATGACGACGATCAAAGTAGGCCAGCCCAATGTAATCGGTACTGTTGTCGGCGTACTGCTGATCGGGATTATCAACAACGGGTTAAACCTGCTCGGACTCCCATTTTACGTCCAGGATATCGCCAAAGGGATTATCATGGTGGGCGCGGTTGCGTTTGCCGCGCGGAAAAACGAATTGAAGTTCTTTTAGAGAGAAGAGGAGGAGTGGACGTGTTAACCCAAATATCTTACCCATCCATGATTACGCGGGAAAGACTACCGGAGCTGCTGCATCAAATGT
>NZ_JBJQOQ010000067.1:0-4499 GCF_046036945.1 Brevibacillus sp. B_LB10_24
CCATGATTACGCGGGAAAGACTACCGGAGCTGCTGCATCAAATGTGGCTGATCCGCTTTTTTGACGAAAAAGTGGACGAATTTTTCGCCAAAGGCTTGATCCACGGGACGACCCACCTGGCCGTCGGACAGGAAGCGTCCGCCGCCGGGGCGATCGCTGTCCTCGAAGACCGGGATAAAATCACCAGCACCCACCGTGGACACGGTCACTGTATCGCCAAAGGAGCGGAAGTGAACCGGATGATGGCCGAGCTGTTCGGCCGGGTCACCGGCTACTGCAAAGGCAAGGGCGGCTCGATGCACATCGCCGATGTGGACAAGGGCAACCTGGGCGCCAACGGCATCGTCGGCGGCGGGATTCCGATCGCGGTCGGGTCCGCTTTGACGTCCCAGATGAAAAAACTCGGCTATGTCACTTTGTCGTTTTTCGGCGACGGGGCGACCAATGAAGGCAGCTTCCACGAGTCGCTCAACATGGCCTCGATCTGGAAGCTTCCTGTCGTGTTCATCTGTGAAAACAACCAGTACGGCATGTCCGGCTCGGTCAAAGAGATGACCAACATCGAAAACATCGCGGAGCGCTCCGCTTCGTACGGCATCCCGGGCGTCGTCGTCGACGGCAACGACATCTTCGCGGTGATGAACGCGGCAGCCGAGGCGGTGGAGCGGGCCAGAAACGGCGAAGGGCCGACCCTGATCGAAGCCAAAACCTACCGCTGGAAAGGCCACTCCAAGAGCGATGCGAAAAAGTACCGCACCCGCGAGGAAGAGATGGACTGGCGCACCAACCGCGATCCGATCGCACGGATGCGGCAGGTCTTGATCGACGAGGCGATCCTGACACAGGAGCAGGCGGACGAGATCGAACAAAAAGCGAAAAAAGAAATCGAAGACGCGGTCGTGTTTGCCGAAAACAGCCCGATGCCTACTCTCGATACGCTGGAAGAAGACGTGTACGCCTAAGGAACGCAAACAATAGAAGGGAGCAGGGACACAGATGAGAGAGATAACCTACTTGGAAGCGGTTCGGGAAGCGATGCAGGAAGAGATGAGAGTCAACCCCGACGTATTCATCATGGGGGAAGATATCGGCGTCTACGGCGGGGCGTTCGGGGTGACGCGTGGCATGATCGAAGAGTTCGGGCCGGAGCGCGTGCGCAACACGCCGATCTCCGAGTCGGCGATCGCCGGTGCCGCCGTCGGGGCGGCGATGACCGGGATGCGCCCGATCATCGAGCTGCAGTTCTCGGACTTTATCACCATCGCCACCGACCAGATCGTCAACCAGGCGGCGAAAAACCGCTACATGTTCGGCGGCAAAGGCAAGGTGCCGATGGTGCTGCGCACCCCGGCCGGATCGGGGACAGGCGCTGCGGCCCAGCACTCGCAAAGCCTGGAAGCCTGGATGGCCCACATCCCCGGCCTGAAGGTGGTGCAGCCGTCCACCGGTTACGATGCCAAAGGACTATTAAAAGCGGCGATGGACGACGACAACCCGGTGATTTTCTACGAACACAAGCTGTGCTACCGCACCAAGGGACACGTGCCGGAAGGGGCCTACTCGATCCCGCTCGGGGTCGCCGACATCAAGCGCGAAGGGACCGATGTCACCATCGTCGCCACCGCGATCATGGTGCACAAGGCGCTGGCCGCTGCGGCTGAACTGGATAAAGAAGGGATCAGCGTCGAGATCGTCGATCCGCGCACCCTGGTCCCGCTCGACGAAGAGACCATCGTCAAGTCGGTCAAGAAAACCGGCCGGCTGGTTGTCGTGCACGAAGCCGTCAAGCGCGGCGGATTCGGCGGCGAGATCGCCAGCATGATCGCCGAGAGCGAAGCGTTTGACTACCTCGACGCGCCGATCAAGCGCCTGGGCGGAAAAGCCGTGCCGATCCCGTACAACCCGATACTGGAGAAGGCCGCCATCCCGCAAGAAGCCGACATCATCCAAGCGGTCAAAGAGACGCTAAACCGCGTATAGGGGGAGAGAGCATGGCAACGGAAGTATTCATGCCCAAGCTGAGCATGACGATGGAGACGGGCACCGTCCTGCAGTGGTTCAAGCAGGAAGGCGACGACGTCCGTGAAGGCGACCTGCTGCTGGAAGTGATGACGGACAAGATCAACATCGAAGTGGAATCATACGCCAGCGGCAAGCTGCTCAAGATCTACTATGGCGCTGATGAAGTGGTCCCGGTCAACCAGGTGATCGGCTACATCGGAGCGGAAGGGGAGCAGGTCCCGGATACGCCGCCGGCTGTCGAGGGTTCCAATGGCGGAGAAGACGGAGCCAATGGAGCCGCCGCTGAAGCCGCTTGTGAGGCGCTAACCTGCGAGACCGAAGAAGATGCCGATGAATCCGCCGGGGAGAAAGTGCGGGCCACGCCGGCCGCGCGCCGCATCGCTCGGGAAAACGGGATTTCCCTGCTCAAAGTGACTGGAACCGGGGAGCGCGGCCGGATCCACCAGGCCGACGTCGAGCGCTATCTGGCCGGTAACCGACAGGCAGAAGTCAAAGCGACGCCGCTCGCGCAAAAGATCGCCGCTGCCGAAGGCATTGCCTTGGGAGACGTGGAGGGAACAGGCGTGCAGGGCAAAGTGCGCAAAGGCGACGTGCTGGCCCATCAGCGCCAAGCCGCAGCTCCTGTCCCGGCGGCAGGAGAGCAGGTCAAGCTGGACGGCATGCGCAAGGTGATCGCCCAGCGGATGGTGCAGAGCGCCTTTACCGCGCCGCATGTCACCCTGGTAAGCGAAGTGGACATGAGCGCCGCGATCGCAATGCGCCAGGCCCTGCTGCCTGTCGTGGAGAACAAGACGGGACTGCGCCTGTCGTACACCGAGATCATCATGAAAGCCGTGGCCTACGGGCTGCGTGAGCATCCGAAGGTGAATGCCTCGCTGCAAGGCGACTATATCGTCTACCACCCGCAGGTGAACGTCGGACTGGCGGTGGCCGTCCCGAACGGGCTGGTCGTGCCGGTCGTCAAACAAGCTGACCAGCAAGGGCTGGCNTGAAAGCCGTGGCCTACGGGCTGCGTGAGCATCCGAAGGTGAATGCCTCTCTGCAAGGCGACTATATCGTCTACCACCCGCAGGTGAACGTCGGACTGGCGGTGGCCGTCCCGAACGGGCTGGTCGTGCCGGTCGTCAAACAAGCCGACCAGCAAGGGCTGGCTGACCTGACTGCCGCCTGCAAGCAGCTGGCGTCCCTGGCCCGCGACAACAAGCTCCTGCCGGAGCACATGTCCGGCGGCACCTTTACGATCAGCAACCTGGGGATGTACCCGATCGACGCCTTTACGCCAATCATCAACCAGCCGGAATCGGCGATTCTCGGCGTCGGCCGCATCAACGAAAAACCCGTCGGAGTCAAGGGTGAGATCGTGCTGCGCCCGATGATGACGCTCAGCCTCTCGTTTGACCATCGGGTGATCGACGGCGCACCGGCGGCCGCCTTCCTGCAGACGGTCAAGGAAGCGCTGGAAAATCCCTATCAGATGATGGTCTAGGAGGAAAGTGATGATGAAAACCTACAAGGTAGCCGTAGTCGGAGGCGGTCCGGGCGGATACGTGGCGGCGATTCGCGCCGCCAAGGAAGGGCAGACAGTCGCCCTGATCGAGGCGGACGAGCTGGGCGGCACGTGCCTCAACCGGGGCTGCATCCCCTCCAAAACTCTGCTGCGCCACGCCGAGGTGATCGAAGACATCCAGGCAGCCAAAAGCTGGGGGATCGAGACCGGAGAGCTGCAGCTTTCCCTGGAGAAGATGATGGCCCGCAAAGACGAGGTGATCAAGCGCCTGCGGACAGGCGTGGCTTCCCTCTTGAAGGCGGGCAAGGTAGACGTCTACAAGGGAAGGGGAACCGTTCACCCGGACAAGACGATTGCCATTGACGGCGCTTCGCCGCAGACGATTCAGGCGGAGCGTGTGATCCTGGCGACCGGTTCGGTGCCGTTCGTGCCGCCGATCACCGGCGTCGATCAGGTGGCGGTTCACACCAGCGACACGATTTTTGGCCTGCGCGAGATTCCCGAGTCGATCGCGATTATCGGCGGCGGGGTGATCGGCGTGGAGTTCGCCTGCATTNCGGGGCTGCATCCCCTCCAAAACTCTGCTGCGCCACGCCGAGGTGATCGAAGACATCCAGGCGGCCAAAAGCTGGGGGATCGAGACCGGAGAGCTGCAGCTTTCCCTGGAGAAGATGATGGCCCGCAAAGACGAGGTGATCAAGCGCCTGCGGACAGGCGTGGCTTCCCTCTTGAAGGCGGGCAAGGTAGACGTCTACAAGGGAAGGGGAACCGTTCACCCGGACAAGACGATTGCCATTGACGGCGCTTCGCCGCAGACGATTCAGGCGGAGCGTGTGATCCTGGCGACCGGTTCGGTGCCGTTCGTGCCGCCGATCACCGGCGTCGATCAGGTGGCGGTTCACACCAGCGACACGATTTTTGGCCTGCGCGAGATTCCCGAGTCGATCGCGATTATCGGCGGCGGGGTGAT
>NZ_JBJQOQ010000068.1:0-3746 GCF_046036945.1 Brevibacillus sp. B_LB10_24
AAGATAAGGGGGTATGACTCAAATCCAATTTCGGGGCTTAAAAGCTACGAGCAGGTCGGAGCGATCAATGAATTTCACTTCGGTGACGACGATTTGACGAAGATGCAGATTGTGGACCTAACCCCTCCTAAAAGAATTGAGTGGTTATGTACGGAATCAGACCCGGAATGGGTTGGTACTACACTATCCTTTGAATTGAACGAGAAACACGGCAAAACTGACGTCATTTTGCGTCATACGAATTGGAGGGAAATCACCAACTTTTATCGTTTCTGTAACTATAATTGGGCGATGTTCTTGTATAGTCTAAAAACCTACTGTGAAGACGGTGCTGGACTCCCGTATCAGGATAGGAAGTTCTGAACAAGGATGAAGAAAGAGGCTAATCCAAAGATCAACCTCTTTCTTCTCTATGGAGCCCCGCTTCCACCATAATAAACAGAAAACCACACCCGAAGGTGATGTGACCCCCAAAAGTTAGACGCTATATTATTAGGCGGCTTCTTGGGCGTGAGCCGGTACTGTACCGGGCTCATGCCCTTTAGTTTTGCTTTCATCCGCTTGTGATTGTAGTACATGAAATATTGATCTAATTCTGCCTTAAATTGTTCAATACTCTCAAATTCCTGCGTGTATAAGAACTCGGACTTTAATGTGCCAAGCCTTAGTTCAAAGATTACTTTCGCTTTGTCTTGCTTTGTAATTTTTCCTTGCTTAAAACTAAGGCATTCAACTTTTTTAAGTAGGCGTATTCCCGCATTCCATTTTTTGGTAGTTATTTGACCAGCTTGGACTCCCAGTACATCTAATGCCCCATGAAAACTACCCTCCCTCCTTTTCCGAACCGTGTTTCCCCCCATCCCTCCACCTCTCGGCCCATCTCTCCATCTCCCTCAAAGCAGCCTGAAAATCCTTCCCTTTTTCCGTCAGCGAGTATTCAACCGAAACCGGCACAGTAGGAAATACTTCCCGCCGGACGATCCCGTTTTCCTCCAGGTGCCTAAGCGTATTCGTCAAGGATTGCGTCTTGATAATGGCTACATCCCGATGGAGCTGTTGAAACCGTCTCGGCCCCTTGGACAGTTCCGCCATCACCAGGAATGACCACTTTGCGCCGAGTATTTGCAATACTGAACAGATGTTGGAGAAACCCTGGCCTTCTTCCCTTTGTGGTTCCACTCGTTCCACCCCATTACTTACTTTATGTTAGTTAGTCAATTTATTTGGATAATATCCATTTACTTTGTCTACTTACATAATATTCGTTACTTAACTATAATACAACAAAGAGATCTCTCACAAACCAAAGCAAAGCCATTTGCCGAACAGCCATGTGCTAGCCATGTACCTGATTCGGACGCACTTCCAGATAACAGAGAGGGATGGTCTAAATGAATCGAATCACGATATATGTACTGGCATTAGGGGTATTTCTGACGGCTACATCCGAGTTGGTCGTCTCGGGTATTCTCAACTACATTGCTGAAGACTTGCACATTTCTCTCGCCCTCGCGGGACAATTGATCACAGCCTATTCGCTTGCTTTTGCCGTCGCTACCCCAATCATCGTATCACTTACTTCCCGCATGGGACGCAGGAAACTGTTGATCGGCTCGCTGATATTTTTCCTGCTGGGGTCCTTGATTTCTTTTATGAGCACGAATATCTACACTTTACTGTTGTCTCGCGTGATATTGGGGGTGAGCAGCGGTGTCTATCTGGTCACAGCCTTTGGCGCGGCTGCGAAATTAGTGCCTGCCGAGAAACTGGGCAGTGCGATTGCAACAATCGTGCTCGGTTTTAGCAGCGCCATGATCCTCGGGGTGCCGTTCGGGATAGCGGTGACCAACTGGCTCCATTGGCAAGCGATTTTCGTCCTGCTCGGCTTATTCGGCTTGTTGGTTCTGTTTGCCCTCTTCCGCCTTCTACCGGAAATCGCTGGAGACCAACCGGTTTCCTTTCGACAACAATGGAAAGTGCTGGGGAGCATTGCAATTACAAGCGGTTTGTTCCTGACTTTTTTCCGGGAATCGGGAAATTCCGTACTCTTCACTTTTCTCACGCCGTTTATGCAAGACGTCCTTCACATTAATGCGTCAAAGATTAGTCTCATCATGCTTGTATTCGGCATTTTTGGCGCGATCGGCTCGCGTTTGGGCGGTTACGGCGTCGATCGGTGGGGTGCTGCCCGCATCATCACCGTTAGCCTGTTCGTGCATACGGCAGCGCTCGCCCTGCTCCCGTTGTTTTCCAATACGGCATTCATCGGATTCATTGCGATTGCCTTCATCGTGTTGTCCATGTTCGCTGCTGGTCCGGCCATCCAAAGCTACTTTATACAGCAAGCGCCTCAGTCGTCCAATCTCGTGCTGAGTCTGAACACTTCGATTATCCATTTGGGATTGGCGGCAGGAGCAGGAGCGGGGGGATTCATGGTGAACACCGCTTCAACGCTCCGCTACCATCCATGGTTGGCAGCCGCCATCCTTCTGTTTGGCATAGCTGCAGGCATGATCAGTTTTAGGCAGGAAAAAAGCGCTGCAGCAGGGCTGCCAAGCAGGAGATATGAGAATTCCGCATGAAAAAAACGGCATTTCTGCCGTTTTTTTGTTGACGTTATGCCGATGCCTCGTTCATCCCGAACGCCTCCGCGATCAGTTCATAAGACCGAATCCGCGCTTTTTGGTCGTGTATCGGAGTATTGATCAAGATTTCGCCAACACTGTAGTCCGCGCCCATCTGAAGCAGCTGCTCCTTCACCTGGGCCGGCGTGCCGATGATGCGCCGCTGGCGAAGCTGCTGAATCACGAGCAGGTCCATCTGGGTGTACGGATAATCGATAGCCGTCTGGACGGAAGGCAGGTACGGCATTTCCATGCCGGTGCGGATGCCGAGGAACAACAAGTCGCTGCTCTTCGCCAGCCGGTTCGCTTCTTCTTCCGTCTCTGCACAGATGGCCAGTACGGCAATCATCGAGCGCGGATGGTCTTCCAGCAGCCCGTTTGGCTTGAAGCGGTCGAGATAGTACCGCGTCGCCTCCTGGCCGCCTGGTGTGCCGAAGAACTCTGCGAATGCGTACGAGGTGCCAAGCTCTGCCGCGATTCTCGCGCTCTCGCCGCTGGAGCCGAGCAGCCAGATCTCGGGCGCCGTCGAAATGGCCGGAGCGGCAAGCAGCCTTTCAAACGGGTGGCCCTCCGGCAGCGCATTGTAAAGGTAGCCGATCAGATCGCGCACCTGATCGGGGTATTTGTTCACATCGACGTACTTGTCCTGCTGCAGTGCTCTCGTCGCCAGCGGCATGCCGCCCGGGGCGCGCCCGAGGCCCAGGTCGATGCGTCCGGGATGGAGCGCTTCGAGCAGGCGAAAATTCTCAGCTACTTTGTACGCGCTGTAATGCGGGAGCATGATGCCGCCGGAACCGACGCGAATCCGGGAAGTAGCTGCCGCCAAATGCGGAATCAGCACCTCCGGGCTGGAAAAAGCGAGCGCCGGCATGGAATGGTGCTCGGACACCCAGAATCGGGAGTAACCCATCTCCTCCACCGCTTGGGCGAGGCGGGTCGATTCCTGCAGCGCGTCTGTGGCGCTGCGTCCTTCACTGACGTATACCTGATCCAGTATGCCCAGTTTGATGTTGGGCCTATTTTCTGCACTCAACGTTGTCCCCTCCATCGTTGACCATGTCTCAATTGTAGGCTTGAGTGAACCTCCCCAACTTACTCGCTAACGCGAGTTGAAGTCGGGGC
>NZ_JBJQOQ010000069.1:0-3449 GCF_046036945.1 Brevibacillus sp. B_LB10_24
AAAGCCTGTAGCTCCTGTTCCTTGCGGAACTTTGTCTACAGGCTGGCATATGGGATGATTATAAGATCATCCCATATGTAAAATAATTGTTTAGGAAATCAGAGGAGGGATTAGTTTAATTGAATAAAAAGTTTTTACTAGTGATAATTATTGTCTCAGTGATAACATCGTCAATATTATTGTGGTTATCAAATAAAGAAAGATCGCTTGACTATGATGATTATAAAGAAATGGAATTACTTTCACAGAAGAGTAGAACAGAATTAGAGAAAAAAGGATATTCAGATCTAGATATTAGGAAGATAGAAGAGTTTAATGCCAACTATAAAAATCATTTAACTTTAGTGGATATTGTTGAAAACGATAATTTAGAAAATTATGGGTATAATAATAGAAGCCTTAATAGTGAAGTTAAGAGTGATATTGTTTATGATGAAAATTATTTTGATATACAAGACAGTAACTTATCCTATACTACCACTGTAATGGATTTGGTTAGAGATAAGAATGCAGATAGAGATGCGGGCAGAATAGTCATTGAGTTTGAATGGGATAGTAAACCAGCTACTCAAAAACAATATATTAACGTAAAATATCCTAAATATATACTTGAAAATATCTATACCTATTTAAAGTATGAAAATCCAAATGATAAAAATGACGTAGTTTATAAAATGTGTGAAATAGAACCTTATAATTTTATTGATGAATTTCAAACTAATATTGATCCCGGAAAAACGATAAATCAACAAAATTACATTTTAAAATCGGGTATAATTGTATTGGATATAAAATCCTATTATATGGATAGCATAGCACCATTTTCCATATCATCACAATATGTAGCAAAACCTCTTTTAGGTAAAGAGAAAATATTATCAGTGTACAAGATAATGAATGCTAAAATTAAGATGCCAAAATAAGAGTACTTTTATAATATTTGTTTTTGTGAAAGTTATTATATGCAAATTTTATGAGCCTAAATATAAAAAGGTTCAAGATGCAAAGTAAAATTGGAATAGAAAAACTATGACATCGTTGAATATTTCCCTACTTCACACGGAAGATGACAGTTTCCAGCACTAAGCGACCTTTTACAACAGTTACGTTAAAAGCATCACCTTCCCTGGGAGTCATCAAAGGCACATGGAAATACCTTACTGGATCAAAAAACGTTGAGGTCTATTACCCAACACACCTAAAGTGGATAACGGAATAAATGAAGTAGGAGGGGGCTCATTAGGGGTCCCCATCTTATCTGTGGTCACTTTTACAGATGTAAGTGGACGACAAAGAATAACCAAGGAATTGAGTGGAAAAGTTCCAAATCGTGCAAGGATGGGGGAAGTGTCATGTCCAGGAAGTATGTACTCATCATATGGTTGGCAGTATCACTGATATTATTTTCATGTTCTCGGGTATCAAACCAAGAATTCTACGTAGTCAAGAATGAAGGAAGTTATGAATCATACTGGGATGAGAGCTACCAAAATCTATTTATCCTAAATCTTGCCTTTAATCATTCTCCCGAATTAGAGCTAACTCAGAGCGACATAGAGTCCATAGAACTGCTGCCTCATACCGATTTGGTGAAAATTGAAAAGTTTTCGATTGAAGAAAATCCACCTCAAGGCAACCTCAAACAAAAAGCATTGTTTGTCAATCTTCTATCACAAAAGACGGGTAGACATACCTTTAAGCAGATTGCGTTTCATACGAAAGATGGGGAGAAGGTTTTAGACTTGGGAAACATCAATGTAACGGTACATAAAGGTGTCTTTTCCGGAATCATGCCTTTAGGACAAAATATTGGAGTCTTTCCTGAATCCATACCATTAGAAATTCTCCCTAGGAACGATAATGATTACCCGGTGATCATCAAAGGCATATTAGTAGAGAATCCCTATATCACGTATGACAAGGATGACATAAAAATTGTAGTCAACAACAAAGAAGTGCCGCTGCCAGCAGATGGCGTCAAGTTAAATCCAAAAGAGGAAATTCCATTGACCGTGTACTGGAAAGTAACTTTTCCGCCAAATCAAATTGTCAATATTGAGGCAAGACCATTATTAATCAGTGAGCATGATGGGGTCACTGAATATGCGGACATTCCAAATATGATTTTTAGAAACGATTTTAAGCTTCCTGGGAAGTAAGCGAATGATTACTGTTCAATTATCGAAACAAGCGAATGGGTCTGTCAAGATTTTTGTGTAAATTCGATCAACTCGTGTATAAAAAGGTTTCATCCCCCTATTGGAATATCTTTTTCGGAATCATTCGAGTCGAGGGCGTAAGGTGTAGCAAACCAAGACTCTATTGGTGGAGAAAAAGGCTTCTGCTATCTATCGGATATGACTATACCATAACTATTTCAATCCGTTGCTTTTACTTCCCGAGCGCTGACTGGCTGATTATTAAAACAGAAGGCAATTCATGAAACGACTGATAGCTTTATTGCTAATAATGGTGCCTCCCCTGTTGCGTTGTTCATCTCATTCCGACAAGGGCGAAGAAAGTAAAGGAATAAGCGGCTTTATTATCAAGAAAAATGATGAAAAAACAGATTCTCATGATTGAAAATGACAACACTAAAACAGGGGAATGGCACGAAGCAGTATGGTACACAGCAGACGAGGACATAAAAATTTTCGACAGCAAAGGGAATACAGTCTCTTTCGATAATATATCCGAGGGAGACATGACGCGTTGATATCGCTTAGGGGAGAGTGTTTTCCCACAAATAAGAAGGAGGTTTCATGAAAAAGGTTATCTCGTTTTTAACGTTATCTGCATTTGTACTACTGCCAACAGGATGTTCAAATGATCAACCGATTCATGAACGCAAAGGGCTTACTGGATATGTTATTGAGGCAGATTACCAAAAAAAACAACTTCTAGTTGCTGAAAGCGACCAAACAAAGCTGGGAGAAAAGTATGGGGCTGAATGGTATTCCTTAAACGACAATGCTATTCTCCTTGACAGCAGGAATAATCCGGCTTTGTTCACAGATATTGAAGTCGGCTCTAAAGCGGAAACATGGGCAACACTACTCTCTATGGAATCGTATCCTTCGCAGACAGACCTTAGCAAACTAGTAATAGCAGACGATGTGAAACATCCCCATTCTTCAATGCTGCAAAAAAGGCCATTCAAGATGCTTTACACTTTCTAAAGAGTCGTCCAGACGAACCTGGAGTATTAATTGTACAAAATGTAACTACTAACAAAACAGAGTGGATAATCCAAGTATATAATTACTTTGCTAAAAATAGTTATAAGTTGGCGATAGATGCAGAAACTGGGGAAGTTAAGGGAATTCAATAGTATCTGTTATCAACGAAGTCATCACAAAAGTCAGAAAAAAATTACCACTTTAACATGTTTCAAGAGAAGTCCTCTATCCTCTGCAGGTAGGGGATGAATCTTGGTTAGGCGAAGCCTA
>NZ_JBJQOQ010000070.1:0-3193 GCF_046036945.1 Brevibacillus sp. B_LB10_24
CTCTTCGTCCGCCTCGGACAGAGGCTGGGGAAATGCGTTGTTTTTCACATAAGCGACAAAGGTAACCAGCTCTTTAAATAAGAGCGATAAAACCATAAAGATACTGGACACGGCTGCACCTCCTCCATTTGGATGCCTGCTACTCCTATCCTTATGTGGGCTGGTGCCTACGTGTGCCTGTACCTGCGAAATCGGGACAAATAGCGGGAGTGTTTGAAACAATGCTGCGTCCTTCCCCCAAAAGGGTATTTTCTGGACTAGGAATATGCGGATGCAGCACTTCGTAATCCGAGCCAAGCGCAGAATGCAAATAGGCGATCAAGATACCGTTTCATGAACAGGAACAAAGTTCGGATTCATTGTTAGCTTTCTTGGCATTTTTTCCCCTCAATGCGTTTTACGGGGTCTGTCACATGCCCTCATAGGATGAATATGACTTGTTTATTGATCAATCATTGCCTTAACACCTATAGATTCCAACCAATCCATGACGCACTCGCGATTTCGACTTTCTACAAATTGATAATATCTCGTTAACTCACTACTACCAGAAGATAACGCATCCTTGAACCTTCGAAAAATCTTCTTATCGCCGATCAATATACGAATCAAAGAAGATCTTAATTCTTCATCTGCGACCGTTTCTGCAAAATCAACCATATCCGCATACCCATCATGCGATTCCCGATGAGGTATCCGAAAATAGATTTCATTAAACCCTTCTTCAATGGCCTCGCTTAATTCTTCGTCCTCTTCATCCCTGTCAAAGGTGTTTAATATAACAACTTCGCCTGTTTCTATATTCAGGAAGTTATCTATTCCCTCGACATCTATATCGTAGGCATCCACAAGCTCCTGAAACTGCTGCTCCGTCAATTTCAATTCTATCATATTGACTCTTTCGTCCCTCACATCCAGGTCCGATCCACTGCTTTGTTCCGCCTTATATTCTTCCCAAGTAATTCCAAAAGGAAATCCACCAGCCGTATAACCTGCAATAAAATAAAAATTCTCGTCCTGTTCAAAAAGCCCCGTTGTATCTGTTTTCTTCTTGGACCCTTTCTTTTTCTTTCTGCCGCTCATAAATCTTACCTCCTAACTAAATCCACCGTAATTGAGCGTGAAGATCAGCCAAATTCTCATGGAAGCCCCAGCCGATCCCTTCCGTTTTCGAGATAATCTCCTCGATTCGCTCCTCATATTCGTCGAACAACTCGGCTGTTTCATCATCATTCACTATACCAATAATGTCAGCATACATGGATGCCATACTGTAATAAAACCGTTCATCGATATCTCCATAGTTCAATGTGAAAGAGACGCCCATTTCGACGTAGATCAGCTTCAGTTCCAGGCTATACTTGACGCTTCCGGTCAATCGCTGAAATTCAGAAATCGCATGTTTCGCCTCTTGAAGTCTTAACTTTCCATGACCACGTTCAGGGAAAAATTCGTTTTCGATCTTTTTTCGATACTCATGAAATAGAGACTCAACCGCTTCGTCACCTAGAATTTTTACAGAAAGAAACTTCTCCATTTCTTTACTCGCACTATAACACGCCTTAACCAACTCAATGAGCTGATCATTTCCTAGTTGTTTCAAATGCTTATTCAGAGCAGACTTCGTAATCTTCACTGGCTTCTTGCCCGAAGGCCGTTGAAGAAGTGATTTAGGAATTAGCTTGTCCTTTTGCTTTTGAAGCTCGAGGTTCACTTCCTCGCAAGAAAAATATTCGGGATCGTATCCCTCTCTGATCCAATCAATAAATTGATCACGCTCCGGATGATTCGAAGTAAACAGCACCTCCAGCATATGTTGATGTCCCCAAACGCCCCCCACATCTTCCTGCGGACAGCTTCGGGCTCCTCCAAGACACAATGGTGCATGGTCGGAAACCGTAACCGAATCTATCTTGATCAACGTAATCGTATGCTTCCAATCATCGCCAAAATCATAGACGTATGTAAAAACGGTATCCTCTTCGTTTACATGCTTTTGAACGATTTCTCTCCGTGCATTCAGCACCTCGTGGTCTTCCATATCCGTAAATGTTGGATCAGGTAGCCCGAACACCTTTTCGTTCACATGAAACTCGTATAAGTGGTAATTTTCCCATCCCATGACCGTTTGGATGATTTTGTGAAGCTGATGAAACGTCACTTCCGGGTGAAATCGAAATTCTCGCCATATCTTCGGGTTAATATCATTGAGTTCGATTCTGCAAATATAAACCATTATCGTTACTTCTCCTTTCGGAAACTCCGTACATATAAACAAACCCATTGTACCCTCGATGGAGTTACAATGGGTAAGCTAATTTCGTTCATTTCCATTCTTCTTCGCGCATCTTTTTAATTTCGCAGGTAAGCTACCGGCCGTAATATTTATTTCTCACCAGGAAACAAAACAGCAATAATCCTAATTTCATTCTCATGCTGTTCGAAATAAACCCTAAACCTCTTTATAACGATACGCGACACTCCTGCATAAGTACCGTCTTCTTCCTTAAAAGCTTTACGTAAGATCGGATTGGAAAGTAGGCCTTCTGTTTCAAGAATTAATTGAGATATGAAATCAAACGTTTCCTCAGGTGAAAAACGCTCGCTACGAAACTGGGAAAGTTTGTTTCTTACCGCCGGAGACCATAGAACTACACGGGTCATTATCGAAAATCCTCGGTAGAAATGGACTTCAGTATTTCCGATGTACTCATGGCTTTGCCTAGCTTGAATTCTTTCCTGCTTTGTTCAATCATGGCTTTCAGTTCCGCATTTGCTTCAACATCAGCCTGAATCGATCGCTGCTCTTCCTCTTGCAAGACGAGAGTGAACGTTCCTTTTCCTGGAATATGAAATTGGTACACGGAGTTGTCGCGGCTCATATTCGCGATGTTCTCCATCAATTCTTCCGGTGAATTTACCTTTTCCATTCGATATCACTCCCATCGTAAGCATTTCCCCTAACCAATATGCAACAAAACATCAATGTTATCAACATTATAACATAACACAACTCCAAATCCGTAAAGCAGATAAGCCGCCTCTCTCGGACCAGCTTTACCAACCCTAACTGCTTGTCCTCCCTTACCGTACAATCCGCCCGTTGCACACAAATCGCGCTGTTTTCTGACGTTGTTTTGTGTTCACTATATGGGCAACCAGCCGCAGATTGTGCTCAATCAGCTTGTTGCGC
>NZ_JBJQOQ010000071.1:0-2923 GCF_046036945.1 Brevibacillus sp. B_LB10_24
GGATGCGTAACGCATCGAACGCTTGTGGAGATCATGTAAGACCTTCCTTCAGAAAGGTAATGATCGTCGAAACAAGAAGCCCCCGCCTCTTCAGGCGGTGGGAGCATTCACAGAGAGTACGATGGTTCAAGAAGCAGTGATTCGGAATTTTGAAATTATAGGTGAAGCAACAAAGAAGTTGACAAAAGAACTTAGGGACGCACATCCTAGTATTCCATGGCGGAGGATTGCAGGTTTTCGAGATGTGCTTATTCATGACTATATGAATATTGATCCCGAGGAAGTTTGGAATGTTATTACTGGCTTTTTACCTGAGTTAAAACGCAAGGTACAAGAACTTCTTGATTAGCCATCAATGTGGAAGGCCATTAATACTGATATCTTCGGCCCCCAATCTAGGGCTGAAAAGGTGGAATAGTTATCAAATCCCTTTACCAACGCGATCCGCGTGCATTTGAGCAATGTAAGTCGCAAACTAAAGAAAGCTTCGATGCCGATCCTCTTCCCGTACTGGACAAAAGCAACTATTGAACAGTGAACCCATGCATGTATATGATAATATTGTACAGCAAAGGCACTCGCTAATTCAGGAGGTGAACAGCCGTGGCAATGACCTGTCAATTGCCAGATACTGCAACGACTCATGCAAAGCCAAGTATTGGAGGCGATACTTTGCATGGGGTGAACATTTAATTATCATCGCCCACGTAAGCATATATCATTTCTGATGTTTGGCTTTGCACCTTATTTCTTTTACAAAACGAATAAGGGGCGAGCCGAAATGAAATATGTAAAAGCGACGTCGATCCTGCCTGAAAAGCTGGTAATAGAGATTCAAAAATATGTGCAGGGTGAAACCATCTATATTCCAAAGCCAAAAGCTGCCTATGGAAAATGGGGATCGCGTTCTGGCGGAAGAAAGTTCATTGACGAAAGAAACAACGCGATCAAGCACGCGTTTCAAAACGGTAAAACGATTCAGCAATTAGCTGAGGACCACTTTCTTGCTACAGAGACCATCAGGAAAATTGTTTATTCAAGCAAATAGGCATTGTGACCGAAGCGCCGATTATCGGCGCTTTTTTGTGTTGAGTTCGTTTCTAAGTTAAATACGGCATTTCTAACATGCGGCTATTTTTTTATAGTGAAAAAAAGGAGATCAGGAGGGAAATGTATGATCGAGCCATTTATCCGCAACCATCAATACAACTTCATCAAAAAGCAAGCGGATATCTTGCAAAAAGCAACCGTATCCGATCCTAAAGTATTGGAAGCTGTAAGGTATAGTGCGCAAGCGAAAGTCACAGACCTGTTTCCTGATGTTACGGATTCCCACAGACGATTGCTGGAGAGTATATCATCAATAAAAGACGCGGGGGATTTTCAGACGTACCTTCGTTCACTGGCCCCCTATTTGGTCGAATTTCCTCAAGTGACGGAAAAACAGATAAAAAAACGATTCCCTAAAAATAAAAAGCTGAAAGTACCGGATTTAGCCGCGATCGATTACCACTATGTCACTTATCTTGGATGGATTGATGCCGCGACCAATAAGTTGTTCATCGTTTATCATTTGCAGGGTGAAGTGATAGGAATCGAAGGCAAGTTTACTATGGCCAATAAGAAAAATACATGCGCACTGTGTCATGGGCATGGAGAAGTTGCTTTATTTTCAGCGGTATCGAAAGCTAAGGCTGTCCATTCATCCCCTGATTATTACAAAGCGATTGGCAACTACATCTGTATAGATAGTCAAGAATGCAACAAGAGGATTACGGATGTTACCGTGTTGGAAAGATTTATTCAGGAGGTGACGGGCCGGGGTGTTTACAAGTGATCACTTTTTGACACTCCCCATGCCTAACGGCAGGGGATTCTTGGGTAGTCACTCCTAACGGAGTGAAATTCACCAAGCTCTCCCTGTGTGTCCCACAGTTCAGTTAGCTACGCCAACAATCGAAGTACTTCTTGCTCTATATTGATGGCAGCGTTTTGGTCACGATCATGGTGTACGCCACATTTTGGACATGTCCACTGTCGTACATTCAGGTTTTTTACATCTTTGTTGCGGTAACCACAGGTAGGAGTGGAGCAGAGTTGGCTGGAGGGGAATTGTTTCCCAACAAGAGAGAGCGTTCTTCCGTACCATTCCGCCTTATACTCCAGCATCGTCCGAAACATAGACCATGAAGCATCTGCAATAGATTTTGCTAATTTGTGGTTTTTAACCATATTTTCGACTTGCAAGTCTTCCAAACAGATCACTTGGTTTTCGCGGATCAGCTTGGTTGACAATTTATGTAGAAAATCATTTCGTAAAGGATGCGCCCTTTCACTTCTCTGGACTTGGCGTAGCCATAGGTTGGATGAAAAGAATTGGTGGCATGGAGAGATGTACACACGGATTCTTTTGGAAGAGCAGGAAACGTCACTGCTTCTGGAGTATGTCACGAAAAAGCCGGACAGGATCGAAGAATTCTACCCCTATTTAACATGTTTCCGAGAGAAGTCCCCTTCCTCTGCAGGTAGGGGATGAAACTCGGTTAGGCGAAGCCTAAATACACTTGTCTATTGCCTGAGTCGTCCATCGTCAAAAAATGCTGTCTCATTTTCTAAGAGAGAGACGACTGACGGAGGTTTTTGTGGTATGATAGGAATGTACGTTCTTATTAAGGTGGTGGTCCTTCGTGCAGATCACGTTTCAGTTTCGACTCGATCCGACTCCCGAACACCGAACAGCTCATGATTCGAACGTTGGACTTGTGCCGGAAGTTGTACAATCGGGCCAAGGAACAACGGGATACTGCCTACAACCAAGAGGGCAAAACCGTCACTTATGCCATGCAGCAGAATGAATTGCCCGCCTTCAAGAGGGAATTCCCCGCATACAAGGAAGTTCATTCGCAAGTGCTCCAGGATTGCT
>NZ_JBJQOQ010000072.1:0-2784 GCF_046036945.1 Brevibacillus sp. B_LB10_24
CACGTCGCCTTTGCGCACTTTGCCCTGCACGCCTGTTCCCTCCACATCGCCCAAGGCAATGCCTTCGGCAGCGGCGATTTTTTGCGCGAGCGGCGTCGCTTTGACTTCTGCCTGTCGGTTACCGGCCAGATAGCGCTCGACGTCGGCCTGGTGGATCCGGCCGCGCTCCCCGGTTCCAGTCACTTTGAGCAGGGAAATCCCGTTTTCCCGAGCGATGCGGCGCGCGGCCGGCGTGGCCCGCACTTTCTCCCCGGCGGATTCATCGGCATCTTCTTCGGTCTCGCAGGTTAGCNGCCAGATAGCGCTCGACGTCGGCCTGGTGGATCCGGCCGCGCTCCCCGGTTCCAGTCACTTTGAGCAGGGAAATCCCGTTTTCCCGAGCGATGCGGCGCGCGGCCGGCGTGGCCCGCACTTTCTCCCCGGCGGATTCATCGGCATCTTCTTCGGTCTCGCAGGTTAGCGCCTCACAAGCGGCTTCAGCGGCGGCTCCATTGGCTCCGTCTTCTCCGCCATTGGAACCCTCGACAGCCGGCGGCGTATCCGGGACCTGCTCCCCTTCCGCTCCGATGTAGCCGATCACCTGGTTGACCGGGACCACTTCATCAGCGCCATAGTAGATCTTGAGCAGCTTGCCGCTGGCGTATGATTCCACTTCGATGTTGATCTTGTCCGTCATCACTTCCAGCAGCAGGTCGCCTTCACGGACGTCGTCGCCTTCCTGCTTGAACCACTGCAGGACGGTGCCCGTCTCCATCGTCATGCTCAGCTTGGGCATGAATACTTCCGTTGCCATGCTCTCTCCCCCTATACGCGGTTTAGCGTCTCTTTGACCGCTTGGATGATGTCGGCTTCTTGCGGGATGGCGGCCTTCTCCAGTATCGGGTTGTACGGGATCGGCACGGCTTTTCCGCCCAGGCGCTTGATCGGCGCGTCGAGGTAGTCAAACGCTTCGCTCTCGGCGATCATGCTGGCGATCTCGCCGCCGAATCCGCCGCGCTTGACGGCTTCGTGCACGACAACCAGCCGGCCGGTTTTCTTGACCGACTTGACGATGGTCTCTTCGTCGAGCGGGACCAGGGTGCGCGGATCGACGATCTCGACGCTGATCCCTTCTTTATCCAGTTCAGCCGCAGCGGCCAGCGCCTTGTGCACCATGATCGCGGTGGCGACGATGGTGACATCGGTCCCTTCGCGCTTGATGTCGGCGACCCCGAGCGGGATCGAGTAGGCCCCTTCCGGCACGTGTCCCTTGGTGCGGTAGCACAGCTTGTGTTCGTAGAAAATCACCGGGTTGTCGTCGTCCATCGCCGCTTTTAATAGTCCTTTGGCATCGTAACCGGTGGACGGCTGCACCACCTTCAGGCCGGGGATGTGGGCCATCCAGGCTTCCAGGCTTTGCGAGTGCTGGGCCGCAGCGCCTGTCCCCGATCCGGCCGGGGTGCGCAGCACCATCGGCACCTTGCCTTTGCCGCCGAACATGTAGCGGTTTTTCGCCGCCTGGTTGACGATCTGGTCGGTGGCGATGGTGATAAAGTCCGAGAACTGCAGCTCGATGATCGGGCGCATCCCGGTCATCGCCGCCCCGACGGCGGCACCGGCGATCGCCGACTCGGAGATCGGCGTGTTGCGCACGCGCTCCGGCCCGAACTCTTCGATCATGCCACGCGTCACCCCGAACGCCCCGCCGTAGACGCCGATATCTTCCCCCATGATGAATACGTCGGGGTTGACTCTCATCTCTTCCTGCATCGCTTCCCGAACCGCTTCCAAGTAGGTTATCTCTCTCATCTGTGTCCCTGCTCCCTTCTATTGTTTGCGTTCCTTAGGCGTACACGTCTTCTTCCAGCGTATCGAGAGTAGGCATCGGGCTGTTTTCGGCAAACACGACCGCGTCTTCGATTTCTTTTTTCGCTTTTTGTTCGATCTCGTCCGCCTGCTCCTGTGTCAGGATCGCCTCGTCGATCAAGACCTGCCGCATCCGTGCGATCGGATCGCGGTTGGTGCGCCAGTCCATCTCTTCCTCGCGGGTGCGGTACTTTTTCGCATCGCTCTTGGAGTGGCCTTTCCAGCGGTAGGTTTTGGCTTCGATCAGGGTCGGCCCTTCGCCGTTTCTGGCCCGCTCCACCGCCTCGGCTGCCGCGTTCATCACCGCGAAGATGTCGTTGCCGTCGACGACGACGCCCGGGATGCCGTACGAAGCGGAGCGCTCCGCGATGTTTTCGATGTTGGTCATCTCTTTGACCGAGCCGGACATGCCGTACTGGTTGTTTTCACAGATGAACACGACAGGAAGCTTCCAGATCGAGGCCATGTTGAGCGACTCGTGGAAGCTGCCTTCATTGGTCGCCCCGTCGCCGAAAAACGACAAAGTGACATAGCCGAGTTTTTTCATCTGGGACGTCAAAGCGGACCCGACCGCGATCGGAATCCCGCCGCCGACGATGCCGTTGGCGCCCAGGTTGCCCTTGTCCACATCGGCGATGTGCATCGAGCCGCCCTTGCCTTTGCAGTAGCCGGTGACCCGGCCGAACAGCTCGGCCATCATCCGGTTCACTTCCGCTCCTTTGGCGATACAGTGACCGTGTCCACGGTGGGTGCTGGTGATTTTATCCCGGTCTTCGAGGACAGCGATCGCCCCGGCGGCGGACGCTTCCTGTCCGACGGCCAGGTGGGTCGTCCCGTGGATCAAGCCTTTGGCGAAAAATTCGTCCACTTTTTCGTCAAAAAAGCGGATCAGCCACATTTGATGCAGCAGCTCCGGTAGTCTTTCCCGCGTAATCATGG
>NZ_JBJQOQ010000073.1:0-1773 GCF_046036945.1 Brevibacillus sp. B_LB10_24
GAGGGTGTCCCAAAAGTAAACTTTGGAACACCCTCATCAGCAAAAAATTAGATGAGTTTCGGAAGAAACCAAGGAGTTAAGCGGTCCGTTCTCGCTTCGTTCCTTGGTTTTTAGCGTCTACCGCTGCTTTCTTGAGCAGATTGTGGGCAAGGGAAAGCCACCCGACTTCCAGACTTACTTTTGGTAAGCCTCGAAGCAGGAACCTTTTAAAGCCTCGGTTGTTCTTCATATCGCCAAATACGGGCTCCGGCTCGATCATGCGCCTTACGGCCAGGGCATAGCCTTCTTTGCTGCGGAGTTTTTGCCTTGCTTGATTCTTTAGCCGCAAATACTTCATGCTGACTTTGATCTCACGATCTCCTTGGGCTTTTGTACACTGAGGCTTTAGCGGGCACCCCTCACAACCGGCACTTCGGTAATGACGGTATTCGATTTCATACCCGCTTTCCGTTTTCTCCTTAGTTATCCGGCGGAAATGGAGCGTTTGATCGGCCGCACATGTCCACGTATCTTGTTCGTTGTTGTAGATCCAGTTGTCAATCTTGCTAATGTCCTTTTGCCATGCCTTACTTTTTTCTCGGTGATACGTGCTGTATTTGACGATAGCTTCGACTTCATTCTGCTCCAAGTAGTCATAATTCTCCTCGCCGCCATAGCCCGCATCGGCAATGACGGTGTTTGGCAGCTTGCCGAACTGTGATTTTATTTTCTCCAGATGAGGGATGAGGCAGCGGGTATCGGTTGGCCGCTGGTGGACACTGTAGCCGAGAATAAATTGATTTTCGGTGCCGATTTGAATGTTGTACCCCGGCTTGAGCTGGCCATTTCGCATGTGGTCCTCTTTCATCCGCATAAACGTAGCATCATGGTCGGTTTTGCTGTAGCTGTTTCGCTTCCCTAAAATCGTCTCATTCGTCTCATACTTTTGGAGGCGAGGGAGCAGATCCTTGCGGATTGTGCGAACCGCCTTCTTTAGTGGCTTGTCTTTTGGCTTCTCCTGCAGACGCTCTTCCAATTGCTTGACAGTATGCTCCAGCTTTTCGCTGGTGATGGAAGAAGGCTCGCCTATTTCACGAAGATCCTTGCCCCCGTGGTTTTTTTCTTCATGCCTCTCAGCTTCTTCAATAGTGGCGAACAAGGTCTGGACTTTCTCCTGAAGCTTGGCCTTCTGCTTCACGACTGCCTTTCCCCAAACAAACGTATACCGATTGGCATTGGCTTCGATCTTGGTTCCGTCCACAAAGTAATGCTCCAACTGCACGTAGTTCTCCTCAACCAGAAATTGAAGCACCGCGGTAAACACGGTCTCCAATACGGTTTTCATGCGCTCTGAGCGAAACCGATTGATGGTACGAAAGTCTGGGCGCTGCCTGCCCGCGATCCACATAAACATGATGTTTTCACGGACAGCCTTGGCGATTTGGCGAGAGGAATAGATACGCTGGGTATAGGCATAGATGATGATTTTGGTGAGCATCTTGGGGTGATAGCTGTCTCGTCCGCCTCCGGGGTAAGCCGCATCGAAGATGGCGTCGTCGAGACGATTGACGGCGGCGTTGATCACACGAACGAGGTGATTTGCGGGAATGTCTTCTTCTAAATCCATTGGTAAGCAGAGTTGATCCATGGTATATTGAATGTACAAAGAAACCGTCTCCTTTTTGTAAATGGTGGGTGGTACTTCCATTTTACCAAAGGGCGGTTTCTTTTTGTTTGACTAAATGAAAAGAGGGCCGTCCCTCAGTCATCTACAATGACTTTTGGGACACCCTC
>NZ_JBJQOQ010000074.1:0-1771 GCF_046036945.1 Brevibacillus sp. B_LB10_24
TGGGGGCTTCTCGACTTATCGTTGCTTTTAGTAGCCAACGAAAACTGACCGAGCTATCCCTCTTGTTCCAAGAGTTCTTTTTGCTATGCCAACGCTAATAAGCGTAATCCTTCATGTTTGATGTTGATAGAAGCGTTCCAGTCTCTGTCTGCCACAAAACCACAATCACAGTAGAATATACGTTCAGAAAGAGATAGGGACTTCTTTGTCTGACCACAACATGAGCAAGTTTTTGATGAGGGAAACCATTTATCTATTTTGATCAGCTTTTTTCCTTTCTCATCTAACTTGTATTGGAGAAATGTCGTGAACATGCCCCAGGCATTATCAGCAATGCTTTTGCCGAAATGGAGGGCTTGTGACATTCCTTTCATGTTGAGGTCTTCGATAACCACGCAATCATACAGTTTCGCTAATTTGTGCGATTCCTTATGTAGAAAGTCCTTTCGTTGATTTGCAATTTTTTCATGTAGCTTCGCTACTTTCAGACGCTGTTTGTACCAACGATTCGAACCTTTCTTTCTGCATGATAGAATCCGCTGTTCCTTCGCCAATTTTTCTAAGGCTTGACGATAGAAACGAGGGTAATTGGCTGTCTTACCTTCTTCGCTATCGACAAATAAGCCATTCATAGAAAAATCTAAACCAACGACAGCTTGTACTTCTTTTTGTACAGGTTGATGTTCGTATTCCGTGAGGATAGAAACGTAGTATTTTCCTGTTTTTGTTCGAGAAACGGTACAAGACTTGATCATATGATGGGAAGGAATTTCTCGATGCTGCTTCGTTTTTACAAGTTTCAGTTTTGGTAATTTGATATAGCCATCCAAAAGCATAATGTTTCCGTTCACCACATTGGTTGTGTAGGATTGTCTTGCCTTACGGTTTTTGAACTTCGGAAATTCAGCACGACCAGAAAAGAAGTTTTTGTACGCCTTCTGCAAATTTAGTTGGGCGTTCGCCAAGGCAAGACTATCTACTTCTTTAAGCCATGCAAACTCATTTTTATACTTGGCAGGAGTGGGGAACTTTTGTTTCTTCAGTGCTTCCTTGTCATCCTTGAATTGTTCATAGGTTTCCTTTCGTTCAGCTAACATTTTGTTGTAGACGAAACGAACACAACCGAAGGTTTTGGCAAGAAGTTGCTCTTGTTCTTGCGTTGGATACAGGCGAAACTTATATGCTTTGTTTGCCATATCGAATCACCTCACTTCATACCTTGATTTTCTATATATTTCTTTATCACTTCAATGGGCACACCACCTGTTGTAAGTAAGCAAAAACTCCTTGACCAAAAATACTCTTTCCACAGTTTCTTTTTCACCTGTGGGAAATGCTTTTTGATAAGTCGTGAACTTGCGCTTTTATAAGCGTTGATGAATTTTGACATTTCAGTATTCGGATGTGCTTTGAACAAAATATGCACATGGTCAATATCGTGATTCCATTCGACTAAGGAAATATTGTAACTTTCGCCTAATCGAACAAACATTTCTTTTGCATAGTCAGATATGGTATCATCAATCACTTTTCTGCGATATTTTACGACCAGAACAAGATGATAATACAATATGAATACTGAATGGTTATTATTATCTAATTTCATTGATATAACAGCCTTTCATATATCTAAGACTGATTTCATCATAGCACACACAAAAAAAGGAGACAACTTTAGGCTGCGCCTAACCGAAATTCATCTCCCACTTTCACTGGTGCTGTCGCACCTTTACGTTTAGAAGTGGGAGACTTCTTTCGGAGGGAAGTTAAA
>NZ_JBJQOQ010000075.1:0-1675 GCF_046036945.1 Brevibacillus sp. B_LB10_24
CTACGACTGACCAATTATCTAACAAGGATTTCCAATCTCTCTGTCGAAGTAGTAAGTAGCCACTTTGACGGAGGTTTTCTCATGCCCTTACCAAAGAATCGTGTCATTCCCGAAAAGAAAATTTACTTTCGTCCGGAAATTCAGGCCTGCCCTCACTGCGGCGCGAAACTTAAGCGGCATCATACCGCTTGGAAAAAGAATATCATCACACTCTCCGGCGTTATCCAAGCATGGAGCATGGCCTACGCTTGCAGTAATGCGGATTGCCCGTACCCCAAGACATACTACAAATCTGCGGAAGCCGAACTCCTCAGTATGAAGCACACGTCTTACGGCTTTGACGTCTTGGCGCTCGTCGGTCAGCTTCGGTTTAAACAACACATGACCATCGGCGAAATGACGGAAGAGTTGAATCAACGCGGTGTAGTTACGTCAGAGCGCAATTCTCAGAGACTGTACGAACGTTATCTTACCTTGCTTCGCGCAAGCGTGACGAATCACGTAAAACAAGCACTAAAGCATGTTGTTGCAGACCACGGCGGCATCATGATTTCCATGGATGGGGTGCAGCCCGAGAAAGGAAATGAGACGCTCTACGTCATACGAGAAGTTTTCAGCGGTACCATCCTATCTGCCCAAAATCTAAAGAGCGGTTCCGCGGAAGAACTTAAAAAGCTCATCCTTCCCGTTATCGAGTTGGGCTTTCCCATCATTGGGATCGTCACGGACGGCCAGCAATCCATTCGGATGGCCATGGAATCGCTGTTGCCGGACGTACCGTACCAATACTGTCAGTACCACTACCTAAAGGATATTGCGAAGCCTGTTGTCGATTTAGACCGCAAACTCAAGACAGGGATTAAGAAAAGCCTTCGCGGGATACGCGAAATAGAAAAGCGAATCGAGAATGACACATCTGCTGAAGCTGAGGTCGCTAAGGATTACGTAGCGGCCATTCGTTCCGTGCTTCTCGAGGACGGCAATCCACCGCTCGATCTGCCGGGGATACGGGTTTATGAAAATGCAAAAGCCATTCAGGCTTCCCTCGAACGATGCCTGGATAAAAAAGGGGCCCTCTCTACTCCAAAACCTAATCAGAATTTTCGGTAAATTGAATGGGTTTGAAGAGCAGTATGCTGCGGTGAAACGATGGGCGCTCCCGATTCATCACGTTGCCGAGATCTTGAATCCAGACGTAGACAAGCGCAGTGAGACGGTTCGATTTCATATGCAGCAATTATTGAATTGGGTTGAGCATACATACACCAGTGAAGAAGACAAGCCAATGGTAGCGAATCTAACGAGCTACACACGAGGGTTCTGGAAGGGCTTGTTTACGTGCTACGACCACCCGCATGTCCCCCGAACGAACAACGACCACGAGCGCTTCTTTCGTCGAACGAAAACCCGGCATCGGCGGATGACCGGGTTAAGAAGTTGGAACGAATATATTCTTCGAAGTGGCGAGATGGTCGTGTTTGTCGATGATGCACTCCGCCAGAATGATGTCTTGAGCAGACTTCAAGCTGTCGACTACCTTGCGTATCGAGATGAACGTCTTCGCTGGTCTTCTCGGTTGAGTGAAGCCACCAAACGCAGACGCTTTAGAACTAACCCAGAACTGTACCTACAAAGGGCAGAATATACATTTTGTATGTTAATTGGTCAGTCGTAG
>NZ_JBJQOQ010000076.1:0-1518 GCF_046036945.1 Brevibacillus sp. B_LB10_24
TCAGATTGCAGACAAACTCCCTTGCTGATTTTTACAACAAGGGAGTTTGTGAAATAATCGGATGAAAATACCGAAGGTAGAGCGAAAACTGACTACCGTGCGACCTGACTTCCATAGCCAGGTCGCTATTTTTTTCAGGTTCATTGCAGCGTAAACAAGCATCGCCTGCATCGTGACCTTCTCTAGTCCCCGTAAGGTCGTCCACCGCATGCCATGCTTCTCTTTCATATCAGCGAATACCCGTTCAATCGTTTCTTTCCGTTGGCTATAGATCCGTTTATTTTCTTCAGTATGCCGGAGATGGTCTACCTCTTCGAGGTAATGAGCCCAGATGTGGCGGCTCACTCTCTTTGTGTTGTCTTTACTTTCCGTACATTGTTTCAAAAACGGACAACTTCGGCAAACTTCAGAATTTGATCGATAGATGCGATACCCCTCTTTGTTTGTTGTTTCATATGTCAAGATTTGCTCGTTTGGACAGATGTAACAGTCGTAATATTCATCATACACGTATTCGTGCTTCTTGAAGAAACCTTCCTTCGTGCGTGGTCTTGTGTAGGGCATAACGGGGCGAATCTGGCCGTCTAGTAGCACTTTACTGATGTAGGGCGTCTTGTATCCGGAGTCCACTGCTACAGCCTGAGGTCGATCAAATGTCTTTTTTACTTGATTCAATATATCCTCAAACACCTGACTGTCGTGTACATTGCCTGGTGTCACCTTTACGCCAAGGACAAATCCATTTCGATCACATGCCGTATGAAAACTATAGGCAAATACTCGTTCCTTTTCTCCTTTTACAAACAATCCGCATTCCGGGTCAGTTGTGCTTACCTTCACCTCCTTTTGAGGAGTTTCTGACTTTTTTTCAAGGGGCTTCTTTCCATGGGCAACACGATCCTGATTGATTTCTTCATCCAGCATCTCTTGATATTTCTTTGTTTGTTCTTCGACCATTTCTTTCACGAATTTATGCTTATTCGCGTTGGCCTTTACATGCGTAGCATCGATGAAAAGTACTTCTGGCTTTACGAATTCATGGCGTACTGCCTCTTCCAAAATCCGAATGAAAATCGACTCGAAGAGTCGGGTATCCCGAAAACGGCGTACGTAGTTCTTACCTAGCGTCGTGAAGTGGGGAATAGGCTGACTAAAGTCATAGCCAATAAACCATCGATAGGCCACATTGGTTTCGATTTCTTTGATCGTTTGTCGGATGGAACGAATACCAAAGAGATATTGGATCAATGCAATCTTGATCAAGACAACCGGGTCAACACTAGGCCTGCCATTGTCATGACAGTAGCGATCTGCCACCAAGTCATAGATGAATGTAAAGTCGATTGCATTTTCGATTTTTCGAACGAGATGATCTTTGGGAACCAGTTCATCTAACGAGAATGCGGATATTTGATAACGGCCTTCGGCCTGTTGCTTATTAAGCATATAGTCACCTCTAAAGGCAATTATTGGTACACGTTTTATATTCAACAAAAAAGCCTGTAGCTCCTGTTCCTT
>NZ_JBJQOQ010000077.1:0-1158 GCF_046036945.1 Brevibacillus sp. B_LB10_24
CGGTTTAACCCCTTAAAATTTGAGTCTTTCTCCCTTATTCTCGCATTTTCATATGATTCTTCCCTCCTTCAACCACCTGGGAGTCTAGGAAGGAAAACGCCTAGCGTCAAGGAGATCACTTGACCCCAGACGTTTTCCTTCCTGCTTGTCAGCTAGGTTGAAGTAGGGATCATTCTGCAATCCTTTGCCATACTACACTTTCACAACAAATGGTCTAATGCGTTGCAGGCTAAAGGCTTTACCAAATTCTACAGGTGATAAATCGTACAAGCTTCCATGAATCCGGCGCTGATTATAAAAGAGCAGATAGTTTGTCACGGTTTCATAGGCTTCTTGAAAGCTCTGAAATTCATTCCGCTGCAAACATTCTTTCTCCAAAACGCTGTGAAAGGACTCAATGTGAGCATTTTTGTTTGGCGTCTTTGGAGGAATTCGTTCGTGAACGGTTCGAAAGCTTTGACAGGCTCCTTCAAAGGCATGGCTAATAAACTGTGGACCGTTATCCGTACGGATAACAGGGCGATCATCACGATGGAATTGCTGCCGTTTCCACAAAGCACGTTGGAGAATCTGAGCAGCATGTTTTCCTTCGCAGGTCAGTCCGAAATGGTAGTCCACGATCGCTCGATCATAGACATCAATGAGACTCATCAGGAAAAAGAAACGCTGTTCTCCTACGATAAATCCGTATTTTACGTCCATTTCCCACAATTGATTCGGCGCGGTAATCTCTCGGTTGTTTGCCAACTTTCGAGGATGGTTCCTTTTCTTTTGGCGTTGGGGTTGCAGGAGTTCTTCTTCTTTCAGCAAGCGGTAAACCTTTTTCTTGTTGATGACCAATTGGTAGTCTCGCCGTAGGCAGACGGTAAGCTTTCGATATCCATAAGCAGATTCTTCATCGGCAATCAGCTCGGATAGCCATTCTTTGATTTGTTCGTCACTGACAGGTTGTCCGTCTTTTGACAACGAATAACCGGGTATAGGCCTTCCTCCGTGATAAACGCGAGGTTTTTGGGAGGCTTTGTTTTTTCGGTAATAGTAGGTGGCTTCCAGGATGCCGACAATACGTAGCACCAGTTTGGCTGTGTACCCCAGCTGTATCCACTTGTCGGCTATTTCCATTTTGTCCGATAAGCTGGGTTCACCTTTTTTACAAGA
>NZ_JBJQOQ010000078.1:0-1124 GCF_046036945.1 Brevibacillus sp. B_LB10_24
TGTCGTACAATGTTTGTTGTACGTCAAAAATCTACAAAAACAGATAAAAAAATTTAAAATCTAACAATCATTATAGATAGGTGTAACAGTGGATTCAACCGCTTTCGGTTGATTCAAGTACATCTTTACATGTGAATGGCTTCATGCAGACAGCTTTCCACATAGTCGGGGGCCGCCTTTTGCATTTGTTCCACTGTGTGAAGATATCGCTGCGTTGTAGTAAGATGGGCGTGCCCAAGGTTTGCCTGCACCTGCTGCAAGGACGCGCCGTGCAGCAGGGCCAGTGTCGCGTTTGTATGACGAAGCCAGTGAGGCGTTATTTTTTTGCCCAGATGACAATTATCGCGCGCCTTTCTGATAATTCTTTCGACCTGTCTGACCGACACGGGAAACACTCGCTGGTCTTGCACAGCACCTAAAGTCTGCGAGAACTCCTTGAATAATTCCCAAAATTTTGGAGGGACTTTTACTTCCCGCTCTTTCCCACCTTTGCCTTGTGCCACGGTTAACCATATCGAGGTTTCAGCCGGATCGGTGTGAAAATGTCCCCATTGGATAGAGGTCAGCTCCGACACCCGCAATCCGAGCATGATAAGCGTTAATCCAATAAGGTAATCCCGCTCTCCCTGGGCTTTTAGCTGTTTTAAAAAAAGCACAACCTCGCGCCGGGTCAAATAGTGATTTTTGCTGGTAACGTAAATCCTGGGACTTCGCACGCAAGTAGTCGGATTGTGAGTAAACAACTTTACATTAGGGTCGCTGCCCCATTTGTACAACGAGCGCAGCGGCGCCAGCAGGCTGGCTACGGAGGCGGGCGCCAGCGGCGTTTGGCTTACACTGTTTACTCCTCTTGTCAAACCTATTTTATACGCTTCGATATCTCTCCAGGTTACCTCGTGCAACGACTTTGGTAAAACGAATCTGCGAAAGTGATCAATGGCTCGCTTATAATTCCGCAGGGTGTACCTTGAGTGTGTACATACGCTTAAAAACATGTTGACGATTTGTTCGTCTGTGCAGCCTCCCTGCTCGATGTGATGCATTAAGTCTCTTGAAAGCATGTTATTTTCAATCACCGGCAAGCCTTCTCCTTTCATGTGACGTACAACAAACATTGTACGACA
>NZ_JBJQOQ010000079.1:0-928 GCF_046036945.1 Brevibacillus sp. B_LB10_24
CGGTGTACGTTCGTCCTACAGATGGAGAACCGTTCATGCACATCTATAGAAGATAAATGTTCAAACAAAAGACAGGCACTACCCTGAAAAGGAGCTGTGCCTGGTTTTTTGGTTTGAAGATTCTTTGTCCTTAGTCTGTGCATGTTCGCTTACGGGTAAAGCTTCTATATGCATCTGTCATCAGGCATATAAGTACTGTAGAATAGACTACCGAACCTTGATTTGACTTTAACCAACAATATGTTTATACTTTGTATATACTAAATTTGTTGGGGGCGGTTCCATGTTTCAGGTTCAAAAATGGGGTAACAGCTTGGGTATTCGCATCCCGAAGTCCCTTGCCTTGAAAGTAGGTCTTAAGGAAGGCTCCGAGGTCGACCTAGACGTGGAAGATGGTCACCTCGTAATTAAGCCGAAATCGTCCACTCTGGATGAACTTCTAGTCCAGGTTAAGCCGGAAAACCTCCATAAAGAGGTTTCGACTGGCGAGCCACAAGGACGGGAAACATGGTAGACAGTCAGTATGTGCCTGATCGAGGCGACTTGGTGTGGTTACAATTCAACCCGCAAGCAGGCCATGAGCAAGCTGGGAAGCGCCCTGCTTTGGTTATATCACCCGCAGCGTATAACGGTAAGGTTGGGCTTTCTCTGCTCTGTCCGGTAACCTCCAAGATCAAGGGCTACCCATTCGAAGTCATCATTCCGCAGGATTTGCCTATCGAGGGGGTAATTCTCTCCGATCAGGTGAAAAGTCTCGACTGGCAGTCCCGACAGGCAACTTTCATCTGTAAAGTTCCAGATGAGACGCTGGCTGAGGTTGTTTCAAAAATGGAGTTGTTGATTCGATAACAGCTTTTTGCCTTCAAATGGGGTTTCTTGGAAGGCTCTTCGACAAAAAGGTCCACGTCAACCTCTACGTGCGAACGAC
>NZ_JBJQOQ010000080.1:0-818 GCF_046036945.1 Brevibacillus sp. B_LB10_24
GATGACGCTCAGCCTCTCGTTTGACCATCGGGTGATCGACGGCGCGCCGGCGGCCGCCTTCCTGCAGACGGTCAAGGAAGCGCTGGAAAACCCCTATCAGATGATGGTCTAGGAGGAAAGTGACGATGAAAACCTACAAGGTAGCCGTAGTCGGCGGCGGGCCGGGCGGATATGTAGCGGCGATTCGCGCCGCCAAAGAAGGGCAGACGGTCGCCCTGATCGAGGCGGACGAGCTGGGCGGCACGTGCCTCAACCGGGGCTGCATCCCCTCCAAAACTCTGCTGCGCCACGCCGAGGTGATCGAAGACATCCAGGCGGCCAAAAGCTGGGGGATCGAGACCGGAGAGCTGCAGCTTTCCCTGGAGAAGATGNGAGGCGGACGAGCTGGGCGGCACGTGCCTCAACCGGGGCTGCATCCCCTCCAAAACTCTGCTGCGCCACGCCGAGGTGATCGAAGACATCCAGGCGGCCAAAAGCTGGGGGATCGAGACCGGAGAGCTGCAGCTTTCCCTGGAGAAGATGATGGCCCGCAAAGACGAGGTGATCAAGCGCCTGCGGACAGGCGTGGCTTCCCTCTTGAAGGCGGGCAAGGTAGACGTCTACAAGGGAAGGGGAACCGTTCACCCGGACAAGACGATTGCCATTGACGGCGCTTCGCCGCAGACGATTCAGGCGGAGCGTGTGATCCTGGCGACCGGTTCGGTGCCGTTCGTGCCGCCGATCACCGGCGTCGATCAGGTGGCGGTTCACACCAGCGACACGATTTTTGGCCTGCGCGAGATTCCCGAGTCGATCGCGATTATCGGCGGCGGGGTGAT
>NZ_JBJQOQ010000081.1:0-734 GCF_046036945.1 Brevibacillus sp. B_LB10_24
GGGTAGTTCAAAGATTTTTTCGGAGCATGAAATAAAGCAGCTGGAGTCGAATCCAAATGTCCAACATGTAACGGATAAAAGTATTACATATGCCCCAGCATTCAAACTAGCTGCAGTTCAAGCATACCTAAGCGGACAAACGCCTATGGAGATATTTCGTAGCGCAGGTTTTGACGTAGATGTCATTGGTCATGAGAAACCCAAACATTGCTTAAAACGTTGGCGTAATACTTATACAGCTCATGGAGAGACGGGGCTTTTAGAGGAACAACGAGGGAAAGGCAGTACAGGCAGACCATCAGGAGAAAAGCTTTCTACCGAGGAAAAGCTAAAACGTGCTGAAGCGCGCATCAAGCTGTTAGAGGTGGAGAATGACTTTCTAAAAAAGCTCGATGCGCTCGAAAAGCAGAAGATGCAGAGGAAACATTGACGTCCTCCGAGCGCTATCAAATAATCAACCAGACCATTCGTCAACACAATCTGAAACGTCTCACACGTTATCTATGTAAGTTGGCTCGTGTTAGCCCGAGTGGTTATTACCGCTGGCTTACTGCCGAAGAGGCTCGCCAGCTCCGTGAGGATGCTGATGAACACGACTTCCGACTTATCAAAGAGCACTTTAATGCTCTCCACGGCAAAGCAGGAGCACTTGTGATTAAAATGCGGCTTGAACGTATAAGTGGAATTATTATGAACCACAAAAAGATTCGTCGATTAATGCGTAAATATAAACT
>NZ_JBJQOQ010000082.1:0-726 GCF_046036945.1 Brevibacillus sp. B_LB10_24
CCTCGTCAGTGTCGCGAATGTCCACGCTGAATTCGACCGTTCCGGGGATGACATTTTGCCCGCCCGGATAGGCCGCAATCTTTCCGACGGTTCCGACCATGGGCACAGACGGATCGCTGCCGCAGATCTTTTCGATCGCCAGGATCACTTCGGCCGCCCCTGACATCGGATCTCGGCGCATGTTCATCGGAACGGTCCCCGCGTGCCCGGCCATGCCGTGCAGCTTGATATTCAGCCAGGCCGGTCCGGCAATCCCCGTGACGATGCCCACGGGCGCATTCATCGCCTGCAGGTACGGCCCCTGTTCGATATGCATCTCCAGGTATGCCTTGATCTCGCCCGGCTTGCGCACCGAATCCTGCTGGTTGTCCGGATCGAGTCCCATGGAACGCAGTTCTTCATAACGGCTGATCCCTTCGTCATCGGTCATGTGCAGTTTTTCCTGCGTCATCTTGCCGATCATGCCGGTGCTGCCGAACAGACCGCTGTAGAACCGCGGCCCTTCCTCGTCGCAAAAAGCGACGACCTCGATCGGATGGGTATGTGTGATATTTGCTTCACGAATGGCCTGCACGACCTCGATGCCGCCGATCACGCCGATGGTGCCGTCATAGCGGCCGCCATTTGGCACCGAATCGATATGGGAGCCGAGCATGACGACGAATGCCTGGGGATCGGTTCCTTCCTTGCGGCCGATCAGGTTGCCGAAGGAATCTTGCCGAACCG
>NZ_JBJQOQ010000083.1:0-692 GCF_046036945.1 Brevibacillus sp. B_LB10_24
AGGAAAATCCTTTAATCGACTATCATTTTCTGGATAGCCTATTCAAAATCATGGAACAAAAGGAGTATCGCTCCCTTCCGACACAAAGCAGCCAGTGGGTCATCAAAAGTGTATTTCAAAATTGGCAATCCTTCTTTGCGAGCATCAAAGACTTTCGGCAACATCCAGACAAATATACCGGACCCCCTCGCATTCCGGCATACAGTCGTGCGAAAGAAAAGGAAATCCTGTTCACGAATCAGGATTGCACCATGAAAGAGGAAAAGTTCCTCAAATTCCCGAAAACCAAGCAGCGGCTAAACATTGGCAAGCTGGGACACACCAAAGGGAAGTTAAGACAGGTACGAGTTGTTCCGAGATTTAGGGCAATACGTCGTTGAATTGATCTTTGCCTGTCCGCTTGAAACCAGGAATACAGAAAAAGGAAAATTCATGGCGATTGATCTTGGCGTTGATAATCTTGCAACTTTCGTCACCACAACGGGGTCGCGTCCGGTATTGGTGAAGGGCAAGCATATTAAGTCGATCAATCAGTATTACAACAAGAGGAAAGCTTATTATTTGGGCGTACTTCGTCAGGGGAAGGAACGCGAAAGAAGGACAGCATACCTCCAAGCGATTAGAGCGATTGCATCACATTCGTCATCGCAAAATCAAAGACCTGTTCCACAAGGCGAGCTACCGGATTGTCC
>NZ_JBJQOQ010000084.1:0-685 GCF_046036945.1 Brevibacillus sp. B_LB10_24
TATGAACCACAAAAAGATTCGTCGATTAATGCGTAAATATAAACTTACAGCTACGATCCGACGAGCCAATCCCTATCGCAAAATGGCGAAAGCTACACAAGAGCACCAGACATGCCCTAATCTGTTAAATCGCCAGTTTGACCAAGGCGAGCCAGAGAAAGTACTACTCACGGATATTACCTACATGCACTACGGTAATGGACAATGTGCTTACCTCTCGGTAATCAAAGATGGAACGACAAAACAGATTCTAGCCCACTATCTTTCCTCTTCCTTAGAGCTTTCATTGGTGGAGCGTACACTAGAGAATCTCCTTGAACGACTTGATGGCAATATTCATCCAGATGCCATTCTTCACTCTGATCAAGGCATGCACTATACACATCCTAGATTCCGTCTCCTCGTTAGGGAAGCAGGTTTCAAGCAGTCAATGTCCCGCAAGGGAAACTGCTGGGATAATGCTTCGATGGAATCGTTTTTTGGACATATGAAGGATGATCTGGATTACAAGGAGTGCCA
Source organism: Brevibacillus sp. B_LB10_24 (assembly GCF_046036945.1). NCBI lineage: Bacteria > Bacillati > Bacillota > Bacilli > Caryophanales > Paenibacillaceae > Brevibacillus > Brevibacillus sp. B_LB10_24. The sequence goes on from NZ_JBJQOQ010000084.1 coordinate 520, forward strand.
GACGATACAAGAGTTAAGGGCCCAAATCGACGACTATATCACGTATTACAATTCGGGGCGCTACCAATGGTCATTAAAAAAGATGACTCCTGATGAATTCAGAAGCCATCTTTTAATTGCCTAGCAGGACTTTTTTTAAACTGTCTACATTTAAGGTCACAGTTCA
>NZ_JBJQOQ010000085.1:0-515 GCF_046036945.1 Brevibacillus sp. B_LB10_24
AATGAGGACCCCGACGCCTCCCGCGCGCTGCAGAAGGCCCTGCAGAAGAAGCACGTGACGATTCTGACCGGAGCCAAGGTGGAGTCGCTGGCCCAGACGGACAGCGGCAAACAGGTCCGCATCGTCGATGCGTCCGGCAAGAGCCAGGAGCTGGCCTGTCAGGAAGTGCTGGTGGCCGTTGGCCGCCGCCCCAACCTGTCCGGCATCGAGTCCCTGGGCCTGGCGATGAACGGGCCGTTTGTCGCCGTTGACAAACACCTGGAGACGAGTCTCAAAGGCATCTACGCGGTCGGCGATCTGATCGGCGGCTGGCAGCTCGCCCACGTGGCCAGCGCCGAAGGCGAGGTCGCGGCCCGCAACACGGTCGGGGAGCGCGTCACCGTCGACTACAAAGTCGTGCCGCGCTGCGTCTACACCCTGCCGGAGATCGCCAGCGTCGGCCTGACGGAAGAAGAGGCGCGCAAACAGGGGTACCAGGTAAAAGTGGAGACCTATCCCTTCTCCGGCAACGGCAA
>NZ_JBJQOQ010000086.1:0-421 GCF_046036945.1 Brevibacillus sp. B_LB10_24
TTCATACCCGAAAGGTCGGGGGTTCGATCCCCTCCGCCGCTACCAAAAACTACATTTAAGCGGTCGTGGTGGAATTGGCAGACACACCATCTTGAGGGGGTGGCGGGGCGACCCGTGCGAGTTCGAGTCTCGCCGACCGCACCATAAATACTGCATATGGCCCGTTGGTGAAGCGGTTTAACACAGCAGCCTTTCACGCTGTCATGCAGGGGTTCGAATCCCCTACGGGTCACCATTTTTTTAGATAAGAATCCTCGCAAAGGGCTCGAGTCACTTTGTGGGGTGTTGCGGAGGCTTAGCTCAGCTGGGAGAGCATCTGCCTTACAAGCAGAGGGTCGGCGGTTCGATCCCGTCAGCCTCCACCATTGAATCACTTTTTATCGTCGCGGGATGGAGCAGTCCGGTAGCTCGTCGGGCTCAT
>NZ_JBJQOQ010000087.1:0-391 GCF_046036945.1 Brevibacillus sp. B_LB10_24
CTTTTAAGCCCCGAAATTGGATTTGAGTCATACCCCCTTATCTTGTTAATCTGATATCAGAAGAACAGAGGGGGATATTTTTATGCAACGGAGACGCTATTCAATCGAGTTCAAACAACAACTGATCCAGGAAGCCCACGATGTAGGAAACGCTAGTCAAGTAGCCAAACGGCATGGGATCGACCCTAAGATGCTGTATCGATGGATACGTGATTCCAAGCACGCAGATTGGCAGCATACATCTTCCGAAGCAAAAGCTGTAACAAGCTATACACCAAGTCCCGGAGAGTTTCGGGAGTTGGAAACGGAGAACGATAAACTCAAGAAATTACTGGGAGAAAAGGACTTGGAAATCGCGATCCTTCGTGATCTTGTAAAAAAGGTGAACCCA
>NZ_JBJQOQ010000088.1:0-362 GCF_046036945.1 Brevibacillus sp. B_LB10_24
AGCCTGGTGCGGTAAGCAAGACATTCGCCCGCGACGGATTCGTCTATCTGCCCAAAATCGGCTTTGTCCGCATGCATGCACACCGTCCTTTCGACCGGACGAACGTGACGCAAATCAATGTGAAACGGTATGCGGACGGGTGGATGGCCAACATCGGCGTGAAAGTGGAGGCAGCGGAAGCAGGCCAGGAGATGGAAACGGCCGTGGGCATCGACGTAGGGCTGAGTACCTTTGCGGCGCTGTCCGATGAGACGAAGGTGGACAACCCGCGGTATCTGCGAAGAGCGGAAAAGCGGCTGAGACGCGCCCAACGACGACTATCCCGCAAACAACGCGGTTCCCGCAACCGGCAGAAAGCCAAA
>NZ_JBJQOQ010000089.1:0-334 GCF_046036945.1 Brevibacillus sp. B_LB10_24
TTATATAAGCCGCGTTTGATCCTTTTTCCGGAGAACCGATGTGTGGTTCCTTGTTCATAGGCGGGCAAGGGATCACCATCTAGAAAACTAGCCTTGGAAGTATAGGCTTCTTCTGTGAATTGTACGTCAATCCCCTGCTCGGCCGCTTTATATTGGATCATGGAAGTCAACATGTGGTGAGGGATATGACAAAAGGACTGGTTGGTTCTTTTGCCGATGTTGCCTTTCTGCTTCCAGCCCGGATTATGTCCGATGACGATCGTCCCGATGTTTTGCCGGGCAGCAAGCAGGACAATCCGGTAGCTCGCCTTGTGGAACAGGTCTTTGATTTTGC
>NZ_JBJQOQ010000090.1:0-312 GCF_046036945.1 Brevibacillus sp. B_LB10_24
CCCAAAATCGGCTTTGTCCGCATGCATGCACACCGTCCTTTCGACCGGACGAATGTGACGCAAATCAATGTGAAACGGTATGCGGACGGGTGGATGGCCAACATTGGCGTGAAAACGGAGGCAGCGGAAGCAGGCCAGGCGGTGGAAACGGCCGTGGGCATCGACGTAGGGCTGAGTACCTTTGCGGCGCTGTCCGATGAGACGAAGGTGGACAACCCGCGGTATCTGCGAAGATCGGAAAGGCGGTTGAGACGCGCTCAACGACGACTATCCCGCAAACAACGCGGTTCCCGCAACCGGGAGAAAGCCAAA
>NZ_JBJQOQ010000091.1:0-303 GCF_046036945.1 Brevibacillus sp. B_LB10_24
CCGGATGCAGACGCTGAGGTACTTCGTCATGCAGGATAAGGAAGCCGTCTCAGGAAGTTACCCATTCTTATCCGGTAAAATAGTTTCCCATCGCAGCTCTTTCAAGCAGCCGGCTTTCTACAGAGGAGCTTGCAAGCAAAAAAGACCCGGGGGTACCAACTTGTAGCTTCCCCGGGTCGTTCTTTCGTCTATCTTAGCAAATCCGCCGGATCAGGAGTGGATTCCTTTGCCCAGCCAGCTTCCGGCGGCCTCCATGATCGTCTCCGAGACGCTCGGATGGGCGAAGATCATCCCGGCCAGCTC